>NZ_JBPGXG010000053.1:0-27123 GCF_056755255.1 Monashia sp. HAY1-5C
TCCGTCGTCGGCAGCGTCAGATGTGTATAAGAGACAGGCGCCTCCGGCTTCGCCTACGCCCGGTCCGCCAACCTCATCGGCGCCGACCCGGCCGCGTTCGTCGTCGGCTCGGGCGTCGTCGCCCAGACCGACGAGCTGGCGCGCGCGTCGACCGTCGACACGACCTACCGCGCTGCCGCGTCGGTGTCTCGCAACGAGCGCCGCACCGCCATCGCCGCCACCGGCCTGCGTGACGCCGCCGCCCTCGAGGCGCGCAAGAAGAAGGAGGCGGCCCGCGCGGCCGCCGAGGCCAAGGCGGCTGCCGAGCGCGCCCAGGCCGAGCGCGAGCGGCAGCAGGCCATCGCCCACGCCAAGGACGACCCGAAGGGCGCGGCTCGCGTCCTCATGGCCGACTACGGGTGGACGAGCGACGCCCAGTACAACTGCCTCGTCAACCTGTGGACCGGCGAGAGCGACTGGCGCTGGTTCGCCGAGAACCCGTCCTCGGGGGCCTACGGCATCCCGCAGTCGCTGCCGGGCCGCAAGATGGCCCAGTTCGGGGGCGACTGGCGCACCAACCCGCTGACCCAGATCAAGTGGGGGCTCTGGTACATCGACATGTCCTACGGCAACCCCTGCAACGCGTGGTCGACCTGGCAGGCCCGCTCCCCGCACTGGTACTGAGCCACTCGTACTGAGCCACTCGCAGTGCCACTGGTACTGAGCCAGACTGGCCGGACTCCACCGGCCGCGACGAGCGGCCCGCCCACCGGTGGACGCGTCAGATCTTGCGCAGCCGGACGCGGCGGACGCCGTGGTCGGCCCCCTTGGTCAGCACGAGCGTCGCCCGCGAGCGCGTCGGCTGGATGTTCTCGACGAGGTTCGGGCCGTTGATCTCGCGCCAGATCCGGTTGGCCGTCGCGACGGCTTCGGTGTCGGACAGCACCGCGTAGCGGTGGAAGTAGGAGTGCGGGTCCGAGAACGCGGTCTCGCGCAGCCGAAGGAACCGCTCGACGTACCAGCTGCGGATGTCGTCGACCCAGGCGTCGACGTAGACCGAGAAGTCGAAGAAGTCGCTGACGGCCAGGCCCGTGCCCCTCACCGGGTGCACCTCGGGCGCCTGGAGCACGTTGAGGCCCTCGATGATGAGCACGTCCGGCTGGCGCACGACGATCCGCTCGCCGGGCACGATGTCGTAGGTCAGGTGGCTGTACACGGGGGCCGACACCTCCGCGCGGCCCGACTTGATGTCGGCGACGAACCGGAGCAGGGCCCGCCGGTCGTAGGACTCGGGGAAGCCCTTGCGTCCGAGCAGCCCCCGCTCCTCGAGGGTCGCGTTCGGGAAGAGGAACCCGTCGGTCGTCACGAGCGCGACCTCCGGGGTGTCGGGCCAGCGCGCGAGCATCTCGCGAAGGACGCGGGCCGTCGTCGACTTGCCGACCGCCACCGAGCCGGCGACGCCGATGACGAAGGGTGTCCTGGCCGGCCGTTCGCCGAGGAACTCGCTCGTGACCTGGTGCAGGTGGCGGGTCGCCCCGACGTAGAAGTTGAGCAGGCGCGACAGGGGGAGGTACACCTCCTCGACCTCGTTGAGGTCGACGCGGTCACCGAGGCCCTGCAGCCGCGCGAGGTCGGTGTCGTCGAGGTTGAGCGGGTGGTTCTCGCGCAGCCGCGACCACGCGGCGCGGTCGAGCTCGACGTACGGTGAGGGGACTGGAGAACTCGGGCCCCCGGCGCCCGGGCCGGGCACGAGCGACGGCCGGCTGGTTGGCTGCGACACGCCGCCATTGTGTCGGACGTGCCCGGGTGCCGCCGCGCGGGCGAGGCAGTGGCGTGCCGACCCGTCCCCTAGGCTGGTCCCCATGTGCGGAATCGTGGGGTACGTCGGACGCGCGAACGACGGGACGGCGCTCGACGTCGTCATGGAGGGGCTCGCCCGGCTCGAGTACCGCGGCTACGACTCCGCCGGCGTCGCACTCATCGACGGCGACCACGTCGAGACCCGCAAGAAGTCGGGCAAGCTGGCCAGCCTCGCCGCCGAGATCGGGGAGCACCCGCTGCCCACGTCGACGACCGGCATCGGGCACACCCGCTGGGCCACGCACGGCGGCCCGACCGACGAGAACGCGCACCCGCACCGCGGCGGGCGCGACGGCAAGCTGGCCCTCATCCACAACGGCATCATCGAGAACTTCCACGCGCTGAAGAAGGGGCTGCTCGACGACGGGGTCACCTTCGCCAGCGAGACCGACACCGAGGTCGTCGCCCACCTCGTCGCCCGCGCCTACGACGCCGAGGGTGACCTCACGGCGGCGATGCGCACGGTGGTCGCCGACCTCGAGGGGGCGTTCACGCTCCTGGCCATCCACGCCGACCAGCCGGACGTCGTCGTCGGCGCACGCCGCAACAGCCCGCTCGTCGTGGGGCTGGGTGAGGACGCCAACTACCTCGGCTCCGACGTCGCGGCCTTCATCGGCCACACCCGCCATGCCCTCGAGCTGGCCCAGGACCAGATCGTCACGATCACCCCGGAGGGCGCGACCGTCGTCAACTTCGACGGGACCCCCGCCGAGGGCAAGGCCTACGAGGTCACGTGGGACGCCGCCGCCGCCGAGAAGGGCGGCTACGCGACCTTCATGGAGAAGGAGATCAACGACCAGCCCCATGCCGTGCGCGACACGCTCCTCGGGCGCACCGACCCCGAGGGCCGGCTCATCCTCGATGAGCTGCGGATCTCCGAGGAGCAGCTCAAGCGCGTCGACCGGATCACGATCGTCGCCTGCGGCACCGCGGCCTACGCCGGCATGACGGCGAAGTACGCCATCGAGCACTGGACGCGCATCCCGGTCGAGGTCGCCCTCGCCCACGAGTTCCGCTACTGCGACCCGATCGTCAACGAGCGCACGCTCGTCGTCTCGATCAGCCAGTCCGGCGAGACGATGGACACCCTCATGGCCGTCAAGCACGCCCGGGACCTCGGTGCCCTGACCATCTCAATCTGCAACACGCACGGCTCGACGATCCCGCGCGAGTCCGACGCCGTGCTCTACACGCACGCCGGGCCCGAGATCGCCGTGGCCTCGACCAAGGCCTTCCTCGCCCAGATCACGGCGAGCTACGTGCTCGGGCTCTACCTCGCGCAGCTGCGTGGCGGCTCGTTCGCCGACGACGCGGCCGCGGTCATGAAGGAGCTGGCCGAGGTCCCGCCCAAGATCGAGGCGCTGCTCGCGCAGATGGGCCGGGTCAAGGAGATCGCCGGCTTCATGGCCGACACCCGCTCGGTGCTCTTCCTGGGGCGCCACGTCGGCTATCCCGTCGCCATGGAGGGGGCGCTGAAGCTCAAGGAGCTCGCGTACATCCACGCCGAGGGCTTCGCGGCGGGCGAGCTCAAGCACGGCCCGATCGCGCTCATCGAGCCGGGGCAACCGGTCTTCGTCGTCGTGCCCTCGCCGACGAGCGAGCACGGCCTGCACGGCAAGGTCGTCAGCAACATCCAGGAGATCCGCGCCCGCGGCGCCCGCACCCTCGTCATCGCCGAGGAGGGCGACGACGCCGTCGAGCCGTTCGCCGACGAGGTGATCCGGGTCCCTGCCACCTCGCCGCTGCTCGCCCCGCTGCTCACCGTCGTGCCGCTGCAGGTCTTCGCGCTGTGGCTGTCCACCGCCAAGGGCCTCGACGTCGACCAGCCACGCAACCTCGCCAAGTCCGTCACGGTCGAGTGACGTGATCGTCGGGGTCGGCATCGACGTCGTCGACATCGCGCGCTTCGAGCAGACGCTCGAGCGCACGCCGGCGCTGCGCGAGCGGCTCTTCACGCCGGAGGAGCGTGGGCTCGGCATCGCCTCGCTCGCCGCGCGGTTCGCGGCCAAGGAGGCCCTGGCCAAGGCGCTCGGTGCGCCCGTCGGATTGCACTGGACCGACGCGCGCATCGTGACGAACGACGACGGCAGGCCCTCGCTCGAGATCGGCGGCACCGTGCAGGCCCGCGCGAGCGACCTCGGCGTCGACAGCTTCCACGTGTCCCTGTCCCACGACGCCGGCGTCGCGTCCGCGGTCGTCGTCGCCGAGGGCTGACCGCCCGACCGAGTCGCACAGCCGGCGGCGGCGCGCCGACCGACCTGCACCGAGGAGAGCCGATGATCCGTGCCTACGACGTGAAGACCATCCGCGCCGCCGAGCGGGCAGCCATGGCCGAGCTGCCCGAGGGCGAGCTGATGCAGCGTGCGGCGCGGGGGCTGGCCGAGGTCGCGGCCGCTCGGCTCGCCGACCACGACGGCGCCACCGTCGTCGGCCTCGTCGGCGCCGGCGCGAACGGCGGCGACACCCTTTTCGCCGTGGCCCACCTGGCCGAGGCCGGGTATCCCGCGGCCGTCGTCCTGCTGCCGTCCGGCGGCCGCGACGGCGTGCACGCCGCCGGACTGGCGGCCGCCGAGGACGCCGGCACCGTGGTCCATGTCGTGGCGCAGGACCCGGCGGGCTCCGAGCGGGCCGTGGCCGAGGCGGACGTCGTGCTCGACGGCATCGTGGGCATCGGTGGCCGGCCGGGTCTGCGTCCCGACGCCGCCCGGCTCGTCGACGCCGTGGACGACGACGCGTGGGTGCTGGCCGTCGACGTCGCGAGCGGTCTCGACCCCGACGGAGGGTGGGCCGAGCCGTCGGCCACCGCCGACGCCGGCGCTGTCGATGCCGTTGACACCGACGACGCCGACGACGCCGTGTGGGCCGACGAGACGGTGACGTTCGGCGCGCCCAAGCCGGTGCACCTGCTCCCGCCCGGCGAGGCCGCGTCGGGCCGGCTCACCGTCGTCGACATCGGCCTGGACCTCGACGGCATCGACCCGGCCGTCGAGCGGCTGACCCACGCCGACGTCGCTCGGCTGTGGCCGGTCCCGCGACAGTCCGACGACAAGTACTCGCGCGGCGTCCTCGGCGTCGTCGCGGGCGGCGAGTCCTACACCGGTGCGGCGGTGCTGTGCACGACGGCGGCCGCCGAAGCGGGCGTCGGCATGCTCCGGTACGTCGGCACCCCGACCCCGACCGCCCTCGTGCGCCAGGCCGTGCCCGAGGCGGTCACCGGCGACGGGCGCGTCCAGGCGTGGGTCCTCGGACCCGGGCTCGACGCGTCGAGCGCCGACGGCGACACGGACGCCGCTGCGGACGCCGCGGCCCAGCTCGCCGTGGCCCGTGCGGCTCTCGCGAGCGACCTGCCCGTCCTCGTCGACGCGGGTGGCCTCGACCTCGTCACCGGCCGGCGGGAGGCCCCCACGGTGCTGACGCCGCACGCGGGCGAGCTCGCCCGGCTGCTCACCCGCCTCGAGCGTCGCTCCGCCGGGACCGATGACGGAGGTTCGGACGTCGCGGCGCAACCGCCGAGCGTGGACGGTGGCGGAAGGTCCGTCACCGGCCCCGCGTCGGACGCGCCCGACGTGACGCCCGACGCGGTCCGTGCCCAGCCACTGCACCACGCACGCCGCCTCGCCGCCCTGACCGGCGCCACCGTCCTGCTCAAGGGCGCGACGACGCTCGTCGTGACGCCGGGCCGGCCGGTGCGCTCGCAGGCCGACGCCCCGCCGTGGCTCGCGACCGCCGGCGCGGGGGACGTGCTCTCCGGGATCATCGGCACGCTCCTCGCCTCCGGCCTGCGACCGCATGACGCCGCCGCGCTCGGGGCGCTCGTGCACGGCGTCACGGCCGACCGGGTGGCCCGGGGCGGCCCCCTGCGGGCGCTGGCCGTCGCCCACGGCATCCGGCCCACGGTGCGCGACCTGCTCCACCGGGGCCGCTCCGCCCCGGAGTGACGCCGGGCGTCCGGCGCGACGCCCGGTGACCCGCCGACCCGAACCGGGTGCCGAACCTGCGAGACTGCACCCGATGAGCACGACCGACACCACCGGACCCGGCGCGTCCACCGCGCCCACCGCGCCCGCAGCGCCCACCGCGACGCCGACGACCGCCGACCCCCTCGCATCGACCCACGGCACCACCGTGTGGGCCGAGGTCGACCTCGACGCGCTCGCCGCCAACGTCGCCACCCTGCGCGCGCTCGCGCCCTCCTCGGAGTTCATGGCCGTCGTCAAGGCCGACGCCTACGGTCACGGCCTGCTGCCCGTGGCGCGGACCGCGGTCGCCGCCGGTGCGACCTGGCTCGGGGCCGCCCAGTTCGCCGAGGCCTTCGCCCTGCGCGACGCCGGCCTCACGGCTCGGATGCTGACCTGGCTCAGCGTGCCGGGCAGCGACTTCGCCGGGGCCATCGCCCGCGACATCGACCTGTCCGCGTCCGCCCCGTGGGTGCTCGACGAGGTCGCGGCGGCGGCGCGGCCCCTGGGACGCGCGGCGCGGGTGCACCTCAAGGTCGACAGCGGCCTGGGCCGCGGCGGTGCGTACGGCGCCGACTGGACCACGCTCGTCGACCACGCCCGTCGCCTCGAGGCCGAGGGCGCCGTCAGCGTCGTCGGCATCTGGACCCACTTCGCGCACGCGGACGCCCCCGAGCACCCGACCGTCCTCGCCCAGCAGGAGCGCTTCTTCGAGGCCGTGGCCGAGGGGGAGCGCGCCGGTCTGCGCCCCGAGGTGCGACACCTGGCCAACTCGGCCGCCACGCTCGTGCACCCCTCCGCCCACGCCGACCTCGTGCGTCCCGGGATCGCCATGTACGGCCTGACGCCGGTGCCGCAGGTCGACGACGACTTCGGCCTGCGCCCGGTCATGACGGTCCGGGCCCGGCTCGCCCTGGTCAAGCGGCTGCCCGCGGGCCAGGGCATCAGCTACGGGCACGCGTACGCCCCCACGGTCGACACCGTCGTCGGCCTCGTGCCCGCCGGGTACGCCGACGGCATCCCGCGCAACGCGACGAACGTCGGTCCGGTGCAGGCCGGTGACCTGCGCACGACGATCGCCGGACGCGTCTGCATGGACCAGTTCGTCCTCGACCTCGGTCCCGACGCCCGGGCGCAGGCCGGTGACGTCGTGACGCTGTTCGGCGGCGGGCCGGACGAGCCGACCGCCCAGGACTGGGCCGACGCCACCGACACCATCAGCTACGAGATCGTCACCCGGCTCGGTCCACGGGTGCCCCGGATCCATGTGGGCGGACCCCACGCCGCGGGTACGTCCCCCGCCGACGGCGCGCCCGGCGCCGCCGCGACGAAGGGCGAGGCATGACCGAAGGGCAGAGGCGAAACCCGGTGCTCGGGATCGCCGCCGCCGGCCTCGGCGTGGCCGCGGGCGTCGCGGCCGGCGTCGCCGCGGGGATCGCCGCCGACCGGGCGGGCAAGCATCGTGCCGCGATGGCCGCCCTCGAGACGCCCGAGCTGCTCGACATCACCCCCGACGAGGAGCACATCGTCCTGACGAGCGACGGTGTCGCGCTGCACGTCGAGGTCGACGTGCCGGACCCGGAGGTCGCCGCCGCGGCCGCTCGCGGCACGACGCGCCACGGACGCGCCGACGAGCTGCCGACCGTCGTGCTGACGCACGGCTACTGCCTCAGCCTGCGCTGCTGGGTCTACCAGCGGCGCGCCCTCCGGGCGGCCGGCTTCCGGGTCGTCAGCTGGGACCAGCGCGGCCACGGGCGCTCGGCCGGCGGCGAGAAGGACAGCTACACCATCGACCGCATCGGGGCCGACCTGCACCAGGTCATCGCCGAGCAGGCCCCGACCGGTGACCTCGTCCTGGTCGGCCACTCGATGGGCGGCATGACGATGATGGCCCTCGCCGAGCAGGACCCGGCGCTCGTCAGCGAACGCGTCGTCGGGGCGGCCTTCGTGGCCACGAGCGCCGGCGGCCTGACGCTGGCCGCGGGCGGCCGGATGGCGACCTTCGGCCGCCTCATGCTCGAGCGGCTCGGCCCGAGCGTCCTGACGCCGCTCAGCACCCGGCCCGAGCTGTTCTCACGGATCCGGCGGGTCGGCCGCGACCTCGAGCACTTCCTCGTCGAGCAGAACTCGTTCCACTCGCCGGTGCCGCGCTCGGTCGTGCGCTACACGGCGGACATGCTCCTCGGCACGCCGCTCGACGTCGTCAACGACTACATCAAGACCTTCGACGGGTTCGACAAGCGTCCGGCCCTCGCCGCCTTCCGGCACGCCATCGTGCTCGTCTTCAACGGCCGCGAGGACATCCTGACGCCGCCCTCGCACAGCGAGCTCATCGTCGAGGCGATCCCGGGTGCCGAGCACGTCGTCGTCAACGACGCCGGCCACGTCATCATGCTCGAGCACCCCGACCTGCTGAACGCGCAGCTCGTCGCCCTCGTCGAGCAGTCGGCGCGCGCCCGCGCCGAGGAGCTCCCCGTGGAGCGCCAGCCCCGGGTGCGCCGCATCGTCACCGACATCGCCAAGACGCGCCGGCAGCGTCGCCTCGAACAGCAGGCCGACGACCTCGTCCGCCTGCAGCGCCGACGCGGCAGGCGCGGCCGGGCGGCTCGCCCGGCGCGCGAGGGCTGAGTCGTGGCGGCCACGGCGACGCTGACCTGGCGGTCGACCGAGGACACCCAGGCGTTCGGACGCCGGCTCGGGCGCCTCCTGTGCGGCGGTGACCTCCTCGTCCTCACCGGCGACCTCGGCGCCGGCAAGACGACCCTGACCCAGGGCATCGCCGAGGGGCTGGGGGTGCGCGGCCCGATCACCTCGCCGACGTTCGTCATCGCCCGGGTCCATCCCTCGCTCGTCGGTGGCCCGGCCCTCGTGCACGTCGACGCCTACCGTCTCGGCAGCGCGATCGAGCTGGACGACCTCGACCTCGACGCAGACCTCGAGGCGAGCGTCACCGTCGTCGAGTGGGGAGCCGGCCTGGCCGAGCAGCTGAGCGACGAGCGGCTCGAGCTGACGCTGACCGGTGACGACGTGCGCACGGTGCGCATCGACGGCGTCGGGTCGCGCTGGGACGCGGTGCTCGAGGACCTCGCCCACGACCCCACCGCCTCGTCATGAGTGCGGGCACGCCTCGGATAGCCTGACGCGCGTGCTCCTGCTCGCCATTGACACCTCGACGACGGCCATCACCGTCGCCCTGCACGACGGGTCGTCGGTCCTGGCCCGGGCCACGACCCTCGACGCGCGAGCCCACGCCGAGCACCTCGCCCCCGGGATCCGGTCGGTCCTCGCCGACGTGGACGCCGCACCGGCCGACGTCACGCACGTCGTCGTCGGCATCGGCCCGGGCCCGTTCACCGGGCTGCGCGTCGGGATCGTCACCGGGCGCACCTTCGGCTTCGCGCTCGGGCTGCCGGTGCGCGGACTGACGAGCCTCGACGCCATCGCGCACGAGGCGTGGCTCGGCGGGCGTCGCGGCGACCTGCTCGTCGCGACCGACGCCCGCCGCAAGGAGGTCTACGCCGCGCGGTACGCGCTGGACGACGCCGGTGCCATCCGCGTCCTCGACCCGGTCGTCGCTCGCGCGGGAGACCTCGAGCCGGACCTGCGCGGCCTGCCGGCGGCCGGACGCGGTCCGCTGCTCTACCCCGACGCGCTCCCCGGCGCCGTCGAGCCGCTCGACGTCGATGCCGGCGCGCTCGCCGACCTCGCGGTGCGACGCCTCGGAGCCGGTGGCGCGACGACGCCCGCGTCCGGTGCAGCCACCCTGCAGCTCGTCGACCCCGGCGACGGCTTCGACGGTCTCGAGCCGCTCTACCTGCGCCGCCCCGACGCCGCACCGGCCGCCCCCTCGACCAAGTCGACGCTCGGGTGAGCGCCGTGGCGACACCGGGCCCGGTCCCCGCCCAGGGCGTCATCCTGCGCGAGCTCGAGTGGACCGACCTGCCGACGCTGGCCGCGCTGGAGGAGCAGCTGTTCGCCGACGACGCGTGGTCCCCGCAGACGTGGTGGTCCGAGCTCGCCGCCCGGCCGCGCCGCGAGTACGTCGTCGCGCTCGATGCCGCGGGCGCCGTCGCCGGGTACGCCGGCCTCGACCTCGCCGGCGAGACCGCCGACGTCATGACCGTCGCCACGGCGCCGACCCACCAGGCGCGCGGCGTCGGCCGGCTCCTGCTCGAGGAGCTACTCCGACGCGCCCGCGCCCACGGCGTCGAGGCGGTCCTGCTCGAGGTGCGCGCCGACAACGACGCCGCCCGCCGCCTCTACGACCGCGCCGGGTTCGAGGTCATCTCGGTCCGCCGCCGCTACTACCAGCCCGGAGGCGTCGACGCCCTCGTCATGCGCCTCCTGCTCGGGAAGGAGACCCATGGCTGACGAGCCGCTCGTCCTCGGCATCGAGACGTCCTGCGACGAGACCGGGGTCGGGATCGTCCACGGCCAGACGCTGCTCGTCGACACCGTCGCCAGCAGCGTCGACGAGCACGCGCGCTTCGGCGGTGTCGTACCGGAGGTCGCGAGCCGCGCGCACCTCGAGGCGATGGTCCCGACGATCGAGCGCGCGTGCCGCGAGGCGGGCGTCACGCTGCGCGACCTCGACGCCATCGCGGTCACCAGCGGGCCCGGCCTCGCCGGTGCGCTCCTCGTCGGCGTCGCGTCGGCCAAGGCGCTGGCCGTCGCCCTCGACAGGCCGATCTACGGCGTCAACCACCTCGCCTCGCACGTCGCCGTCGACATCGTCGAGCACGGCCCGCTGCCCGAGCCGACGATGGCGATGCTCGTCTCGGGCGGGCACTCCTCCCTGCTGCTCGTGCCCGACGTCACGGGTGACGTCCGCTCGCTGGGTGCGACGATGGACGACGCTGCGGGGGAGGCCTTCGACAAGGTGGCCCGCGTCCTCGGGCTGCCGTTCCCGGGCGGACCGCACGTCGACCGGGTCGCGCGCGAGGGCAACCGCGTCGCCATCGACTTCCCACGCGGACTGACGACCGGGCGCGACCTCGAGCGGCACCGGTTCGACTTCTCCTTCTCGGGCCTCAAGACCGCCGTCGCACGGTGGGTCGAGACGCGTCAGCGCGCGGGGGAGGCGATACCCGTGGCCGACGTCGCGGCCAGCTTCCAGGAGGCCGTCGTCGACGTCCTGACCCGCAAGGCGCTGCTCGCGTGCAAGGACAACGACGTCGACCACCTCCTCATCGGCGGCGGCGTCGCCGCCAACTCGCGCCTGCGGGCCCTCGCCGAGGAGCGCTGCGCCAGGGCCGGGGTGACGCTGCGGGTGCCGCGTCCGGGCCTGTGCACCGACAACGGCGCGATGGTCGCAGCGCTCGGGGCGCAGATGGTGGCCAAGGGACGTGCGCCGAGCGACCTCGGGCTGCCGACCGACTCCTCGATGCCCGTCGAGGCGGTCAGCGCCTGAGAGCGGCCGCGCGCCTCGTCAGTCGCAGCGGGCCAGCCCCATCCGGACCTTGAGGTCGACGACCCGGGTCGCGGCGGCCTGCACCTTCGCCGCGAACCCGGGGTCCGCCGCGATGGCCGCCTTGAGGGCCCGGTGCATCGCGCCGACCGTCGAGGGTCGCGCGGTGAGGACGATGTCGCCGCCGGCTGCGACGAAACGCGTCGCACGCTCGCCGGTCGGCACGGCGGCGACGGCCTTCGCGGCGCCGACGTCGTCGGTGATGACGACGCCGTCGTAGCCGAGGCGGCCCCGCAGCAGGTCGGTGACCACGGCCCGGGAGAACATGGCGTTCGTCCCGGGGTCGATGCGGCTGTAGATGGCCGAGCCGACCATGACGAGGTCGGCGCCGGCGCGGATGCCCGACTCGAACGGCTCGAGGTAGGGGTCGTCCGTGGTCGTCGTGCCGTCGGTGATGCCGGTGGCGGTCACGTCGGTGTTGCCGGTGATGCGGCCGAGGCCGGGGAAGTGCTTGACGGTGGCGGCGACGTCCCCGGCCCGCATGCCACGCACGAACGCGGCGACCATCCGCGCGTTGGTGGCCGGGTCGTCGGAGAACTCGCGCCCGTACCGGCCGATCGGCTGGTTGGCGCGGCCGACCGAGTCGGGCACGGTGTCGGCGACCGGGGCGAGGTTGACGTTGACGCCGGCGGCGGCCAGCTGCCGGGCCCAGCGCGCGGCGTCGGCCTCGAGGCCCGTGGCGCCGTCCCGGGTCTGGTCGAGGGCCGAGGGGATGGTGCTGAAGCCCTCGCCCTGCAGCTGCTGCACGGCGCCGCCCTCCTGGTCGGCGGCGACGAGCAGGCCCAGCCCGGCCGTGGCGGGTCCGGCGAGCGAGGCGAGGTGGCGGGTCGTGGCCTCGACGTGGGCGGCCCCGGTGTGCCACCCGCCGAGGAGGATGACGCCGCCGAGGTGGCGGGCCTGGACGAGCGCGTCGAGGCTCGTGCGGTCCGCATCGGCGTCGAGGCCGACCATGATGAGCTGTCCGGCGCGCTGGGTCGCGCTCATCCCGTCCACGATGCGCTCGGCGCAGGACCGGGTCGGCGTCGGCGTCGGGGTGGCGGGAGTCGTGGGGGACGTCGTGGCCGGTGAGGTGGCCGGAGCGGTGGACGTGGGTGGCTGCGTCGACGCGCCGGCGGTCGTGCCTGGCGGCGTCGTGCCGGCCGGGGAGGAGGTGGCGGTCGGCCCGGGGGTCGACGAGCACGCCGCGAGGAGGCCCACCGCGGTCACCGCCACGAGGGCGCCGAGCCGTGCCCGGCCGCCTCCACGGGGTCGGCCGCGGCGGGGACGTCGGAGCGCGCGCTCGTTCACCACCCGACCCTAACGCCGACGTCCCACCGGACCCGCGTGGTGTGCGCCCACTCGCCGACGCCGGGCGGCACCGGCGCGGACGGTACGGTGCCGACGTGACCACCAGCCCCATCCCACCCGTGCCGGTCGTCCTCGACGTCGACACGGGCGTCGACGACGCCTGCGCCCTGCTGCTGGCCGCGCTGCACCCCGCCCTCGAGCTGCGGGCGGTCTCGTGCGTCGGCGGGAACGCACCGGTCGACGACGTCGTGCGCAACACGCTGCTGGTCCTGCAGACCGCGGGGCGGACCGACGTGCCGGTGGCCAGGGGTGCCGACCGGCCGCTGCTCGAGCCGGCCCTGCACGCGCGACACGTGCACGGTGAGGACGGGATGGCCGACCTCGGCTGGCCGGCCCCGACGACACGGCCCGACCCGCGGCACGGCGTCGAGCTGCTGCGCGACGTGTGCCGGGACGCGGCGGCGCAGGGACGTCCGGTAACACTCGTGCCGCTGGCACCCCTGACGAACATCGCGCTGCTGCTGCGCACCTACCCCGACGTCGTGAGCGGCATCGCCGAGATCGTCTTCATGGGCGGCGCGGCCGACGTCGGCAACGCGACGGCCTCGGCCGAGTTCAACGTCTTCCACGACCCGGAGGCCGCCGCGATCGTCCTCGACGCCGCCGCCGAGCTCGGCATCCGCGTCACCATGTACGGCCTCGACGTGTTCTACGCGCCCGTCGTGGGCCGTGCGGACTCGGCCCGGCTCGTCGCCGTGGGTGGCCGGGGCCCTGCCGAGCTCGGCGGCCGGCTCATGGAGCACCAGCGCGTCCGGCTCGGGGACGCCTCGACGATCGGCGACGCCGGGGCCGTCTGCGCCGTCATCGACCGCGGCGCCCTGCGCACCCGCACGCTCCCGATGCGGGTCGAGCTCGCCGGGACCTGGTCGCGGGGCCGCACCATCGTCGACCGCCGCGAGTGGGAGGATGCCCGCGCGCACGACCCCCACGGCGAGGCACCCGTCCGCGTCGACGTGGCGCTCGGGGTCGACGGCGAGCGCTACGCGCGCCTCTGGGTCGAGACGCTCCTCGCAGCCGAGCAGGTGGAGCAGCCGTGACGGGCCGCGTGGTCGTCCTCGGGTCGCTCAATGTCGACGTCGTGACCCGCGTCGAGCGCCACCCGCTGCCCGGCGAGACGCTGCTCGGCGAGGCCGCGGGACGGTTCGCCGGGGGCAAGGGCGGCAACCAGGCCCTCGCGGCCAGACGGGCGGGTGCCCGAGTCGTCATGGTCGGCGCGGTCGGGGCCGACGAGGCCGGCGAGGCCTACGTGGCGCGCCTGTCCGCGGCCGGTGTCGAGCCGGCCGTGACCCGGGTGCCCGACGCGCCGACCGGCACCGCGTACATCACCGTCGACGAGGCCGGCGAGAACACGATCGTCGTCGTGCCGGGCGCCAACGAGCGGGTGGCGGACGCGGCGCTCGAGGCGGTGCGGCTGGTCCCGGGCGACGTGCTGCTCTGCTCGCTCGAGGTACCTCTCGACCTCGTCGCCCGGGCTGCGCTCGCAGCGCACCGGGCGGGGGCCCGGGTCGTGCTCAACCTCGCCCCGTACGCCCCGGTGCTGCCCGATGCGGTCGCCGTCGGCGACCCCGTCGTCGTCAACGAGTCGGAGATGCGCCAGCTCGCCGACTCCGACCTCGTGCCCGGCTCGCTGCTCGTCACCTTCGGCGCGGCGGGAGCCCGGTGGGGGCTCGAGCAGGTCGACGGCCTGACCGTGCCGGCCGGGGAGGTGGTCGACACCGTCGGGGCGGGCGACGCGTTCTGCGGCGCCCTCGCCGCGGCGCTCGCGGCCGGGGCGGACGACCGTTCGGCGCTCGAGGCGGCCAACCGGGCCGGCGCCGACGCGGTGCGGTGGTCGGGGGCCCAGCCGGACGGGGCGCTCTGACCGCTTCGTACCCTTCCGGTTACGTAACCGGAGTGTTACGCTCATCGGGTGAACCGGACGTGGGAGGCGCTGACCGACCCGACGCGTCGGACCATCGTCGAGAACCTCGCGCGGGCCGAGCTGACGGCCGGTGAGGTGGCGGCGCTGTTCGACGTCGCTCGGCCCGGCGTCTCACGGCACCTGCGGGTGCTGCGCGAGGCAGGCGTCGTCGAGGCGCGGCCGGACGGCCAGCGGCGCGTCTACCGGCTCGTGCCCGGTGCGCTCGACGAGGTCGAGCAGTGGTGCCGCGACGTCCGCGCGTTCTGGGGGCAGCGGCTCGACGCCCTCGACACCGAGGTGGCCCGCGGGCAGCGGGCAGCGACGAAGGAGACGTGATGACCGAGCTGACCCGCGTGCTGGGCCGCATCGAGCAGGCGGGCGACACCGTGACCGTGGTGTTCGACCGGCACTACGCGACGACGCCCGCCGACCTGTGGCAGGCGTGCACCGACCCCGCCCGCCTGGCCCGGTGGTTCGCCCCGGTCAGCGGCGACCTGCGCGAGGGCGGCTTCTTCACGATCCACTTCGACGACGCCGACACCCCGCACTGCCGCGTCGTCTCGTGCGAGGCCCCGACGCGCCTGGTCTGGGAGTGGCCGGTCGGCGAGGTCGCCACCCTCGTCACGGTCGCGGTGACGCCGGACGGGGACGGCGCGCGCCTCGTGCTGCGCCACGCCCGCCTCGACGCCGCCCGCGTCGCGGGGTACGCCGCCGGCTGGGACACCTACGTGCGGCGCCTCGCGGCCGACCTCTCGGGCGAGGACCTGCCCGAGTGGGACGCCACCTGGACCGCCCTTCACGCCCGGTACCGGGCAGGCACCTGACGCCGACGGGTCCGTCGACCGCCGAGCTCGGCCCTGCGCTCCCTCCCCGGTCGCACCGGACGGCGCCCGCGCGATCTGCAACGACACGCCTCCGGCCGCGCGTGGACGTCTCCTCTTCGTACGCACTCCGGCGCCTCGTCGGCGTCAGGTCTCCTGGTCCGTGGCAGACCACCGACGAGGAGGCGCCAGAGGCACGGACGAACCGGGCGTGGACGCCCGTGGGATCGGGGCGTCAGGCGGGGGTGACGACGAGCGCGACCTGGCCGCCGGCCACCCGGGTCACGACGAGCGTCGCCTCGGAGCCGCCCTTGCCGCGCCCCGTCATCTTCAGCTGCCGACGCAGCCGGTCCGCGTCGAGGGTGACGCCGCGCTTCTTGACGGTGACCCGGTCGAACCCCTGGTCGCGCAGCCACCGTGCGAGGTGCTTGGTCGACAGCGGCATCGCGGCGTCGACCCGGAAGCGGCGGGCCCACGGCACGTCGACCGCATGGTCGGCACCGACGTAGCCGACGCCCGTCGCGAGCTCCCGCCCGTCGGTCGCGGCGACGAGCGCACCGGTCAGGCCGGCGCGGATGACCGCCCGGTCGGGCTCGTAGAGCCAGGCTCCCACGCGCGACACCGAGGCGACGGGCTCGACGCCCGCCCCGGCCGCCGCGTCGGCCTCGGTGACGACGTGGGTCGACGTCGTGCTGCTCACCGACGCGGTCCGGCCCGGGTGCTGGACGAGCGGCCCCCACCACACGGCGCACTCGAGGACCTCGCCGTGCCAGGAGGTCCACTGGGCCTCGGCCCCGACGGGCAGGGCCCCGTGCGGGAACCCCGGCGACAGCTTCGCACCCGTGGCCGGGACCGCCTCGGCCACGGCGAGCACCTGCTGCCACGAGGGCGAGATGGCATCGAGGGAGAAGACCCGACGCGTCCGGCCGCGGACGTCCGCCACTCCGGTGACGCGTCGGGCCGGGTCGAGCCACACGCCGACCCGCGACGCGTCGGCCACCGTGGGCCTGCCGCCGGGGGAGCCGGGCAGGGCGACGTCCTCCGCGCGGCCGACCTCGACGCGCGCGGCGGGCCAGTGGCGGAGGTTGACCGCGGCGATCCGCGCGGTGGTCTCGTCGGCCTCGACCCCGCGGACCCGCAGGTCCAGGCTGGCGAACGCCATCGCGTCGGCGCCCAGCCCGCACCCGAGGTCCCAGACCTCCTCGAGGTCCGCCGCGACGTACCGGTGGGCGTGCCGGGCCGCGACGCCGAGGCGGGTGGACTGCTCCAGCCCGTCGGCGGTGAAGAGCATCCCCGCCGCGAAGTCGCCGAACTTCTCCGTGCCCCGGGCCCGCAGCCGTGACTGGTTGAGCGCCGCGGCGACGAGGTCGGCGTCGTAACCGGCCTCGCGGAGGCGGGTCTGCAGGTGCAAGGCGGAGGACTCGTCGTACGGCGGCAGCGACCGGAGCAGGGCCCAACCCTGGCCGGTCGCGAGGCGGTCGACCATCGCCGGGTCCATGCCGCCATCCTGCCAGCCGAGGACACGACACCCGAGTTCTGGCACTCGACTTGACCGAGTGCTAACGGCAAACCTAGATTTGCTCGTGCTGGCACTCTCGGCCTGAAAGTGCCAACGCCCTCCTCGAGGGAGGTCGACCCCCGCGACGGCGGCCAGCCTCGAAGAGCCCACAGTCCGCAAGTCAACTCCGACTGTCCCGAAGGGAAGGTCACCACCGTGTCGGTTTCCATCAAGCCGCTCGAGGACCGCATCGTCGTCAAGTCCCTCGAGGCCGAGCAGACCACCGCGTCCGGCCTCGTCATCCCCGACACCGCCAAGGAGAAGCCGCAGGAGGGCGAGGTCCTCGCCGTCGGCCCCGGCCGCTTCAACGACAACGGCACCGAGCGCGTCCCGCTCGACGTCAAGGTCGGCGACAAGGTCATCTACAGCAAGTACGGCGGCACCGAGGTCAAGTACGGCGGCGAGGAGTACCTCATCCTCTCCGCGCGCGACGTGCTCGCCGTCGTCGGCTGACCCGACACCCTCAGCCGTGACCGCACCCCGGTGAGCCCCGACCGGGGACTCCCGGGGTGCGTCCGGTTCCCGGCCCCACCAACGCCACCGCAACACCCGAGCCAGAAGGAACACCATGGCCAAGATGCTGGAGTTCGACGACTCCGCCCGTAAGTCCCTCGAGCGCGGCGTCGACGCGCTCGCCAACGCCGTCAAGGTGACGCTCGGCCCCAAGGGCCGCAACGTCGTCATCGACAAGAAGTGGGGCGCCCCCACCATCACCAACGACGGTGTGACGATCGCCCGCGAGGTCGAGCTCGAGGACGCGTACGAGAACCTCGGCGCGCAGCTCGCCAAGGAGGTCGCGACCAAGACCAACGACATCGCCGGTGACGGCACGACGACGGCGACCGTCCTCGCCCAGGCCATGGTCAAGGAGGGCCTGCGCAACGTCACCGCCGGTGCCGCACCGGCCGCCCTGAAGCGCGGTATGGACAAGGCCGTCAGCGCCGTCAACGACGAGCTGCTCAAGCACGCCCGCGACGTCGACGGCAAGGACGAGATCGCCTCCGTCGCGACCCTCTCGGCCCAGGACGCCACCCTCGGCGGCCTCATCGGCGAGGCCTTCGACAAGGTCGGCAAGGACGGCGTCATCACCGTCGAGGAGTCCTCGACGACCGCCACCGAACTCGAGTTCACCGAGGGCATGCAGTTCGACAAGGGCTACCTCTCGGCGTACTTCGTCACCGACGCCGAGCGCATGGAGACCGTCCTCGAGGACGCCTACGTCCTCATCAACCAGGGCAAGATCTCCGCGGTCGCCGAGGTGCTGCCCGTCCTCGAGAAGGTCGTGCAGTCCGGCAAGCCGCTGCTCATCATCGCCGAGGACGTCGAGGGCGAGGCCCTCTCGACGCTCGTCGTCAACAAGATCCGCGGCACGTTCAACGTCGCCGCCGTCAAGGCTCCCGGCTTCGGCGACCGCCGCAAGGCGATGCTCCAGGACATCGCCGTGCTCACCGGTGGCCAGGTCATCGCCCCCGAGGTCGGGCTCTCGCTCGACCAGGCCGACCTGACCGTCCTCGGCCAGGCCCGCCGCGTCGTCATCACCAAGGACGACACGACCATCATCGACGGTGCGGGCGAGGAGTCCGAGGTCGTCGGCCGCGTCAACCAGATCAAGGCCGAGATCGAGCGCACCGACTCCGACTGGGACCGCGAGAAGCTCCAGGAGCGCCTCGCCAAGCTCGCCGGTGGCGTCTGCGTCATCAAGGTCGGCGCGCACACCGAGGTCGAGCTCAAGGAGAAGAAGCACCGCATCGAGGACGCGATCTCCGCGACGCGTGCCGCGATCGAGGAGGGCATCGTCGCCGGTGGCGGCACCGCCCTCATCCACGCCTCGACCGTCATCGACGGGCTCGGCCTGTCCGGCGACGAGGCCACCGGTGCCGCGATCGTCAAGAAGGCGGTGCAGGAGCCGCTGCGCTGGATCGCCGAGAACGCCGGCCTGCAGGGCTACGTCGTCACCTCCAAGGTGGCCGAGATGGCGATCGGTCAGGGCCTCAACGCCGCGACCGGCGAGTACGGCGACCTCATCGGCGCCGGCGTCATCGACCCGGTCAAGGTGACGCGTTCCGCGCTGCGCAACGCCGCGTCGATCGCCTCGATGATCCTGACGACCGACACGCTCGTCGTCGAGAAGCCCGAGGAGGAGCCGGAGGGCGTCGGCGGCCACGGCCACGGCCACGGTCACTGACCTCACACGCACAGAGAGAGGGCCGCTCCCCTGGGGGAGCGGCCCTCTCCGCGTTCCGGTAGGTCCGGTGGTTCTGTGTGTCCGGTGGTCCTGCCGGCCCCGGCACGCCGCCTGTCGTGGGGGCGCGTCAGGACGCCGCCGGCACCGTGTCGTAGAGCAGCTCGCGCTCACCCTCGGTCAGCCCGCCCCAGACCCCGTAGGGCTCGCGCACCTCGAGGGCGTGCGAGCGGCAGGCCTCCACGACGGGGCAGCCCGCGCACACGGCCTTGGCCTCGGCGTCGCGGTTGCGCCGGCGCGGACCGCGCTCGCCCTCGGGGTGGAAGAACACGTCGGGGCTGACCCCGCGGCACGCTCCGTCGAGCTGCCAGTCCCAGAGGTCGGCAACCGGTCCCGGCAGGCGGGTGATCTCAGCCATGAACTCGTCTTTCGGGTCGGGCGGGTGGGGCCGCCGGGGTCCAACGGGCGGCCGGAGGTTTCCCCTTGCAGGGCCGCGCCATCGACGCTAACCGGGCCCGCGACCACGGTTAAAGAGCAGAATCTTCAAGACTTGTTCAAGACTTGCCAACCAGATGGCATGCTCGTCGGGGGACCTCCGCGGCCCCCGGGCGACGGCCTCTCGAGCGTCCCGGGCGCGGTCCGACCCACTACCATGAGGGCGCTCTGCAGGAGCGCGGACGGGCACGACGACGGCCTCGCGGCCACGACACACGACCATCGGGGGAACGAGGTGCAATGGGTCCGGGACGCTCCCCGTCGGCGCGCGTAACGCCGAGCGGCGTCGACGCGATGGACCGGGTGGACGCACGGCCCCTCCGTGACCTCGCGGCGCTCTCCGGCCGCGACCCCCGCGCCCACGAGCTGCTGCTGGCCCGGGTGCGGGAGCTGGCCCTGAAGTACGCCCGTGTCCGCCTCGGCCGGTTCGGTGCCGAGGACACCGCACAGGACGTCGCCCAGGAGGTGTGCATGGCTGTCATGACGGCCCTGCCGACCTACGAGGAGCGCGGCCTGCCGTTCGAGGCGTTCGTCTACACGATCACCTCGCGCAAGCTGGCCGACGCGCAGCGTGCCGCGATGCGCGGTCCGGCGCCGGTGCCGGAGGTGCCGGACGGCCCCGACGAGGGGCCGACGCCCGAGTCGGTCGCCGTGATGCGCGACCAGGCCGCCGTCGCGATGGAGCTCATGCAGCGGCTGCCGGCCCAGCAGCGCGAGATCCTCATCCTCCGGGTCGCCGTCGGGCTCTCGGCGGACGAGACCGCGGCCGCCCTGGGGATGTCCGCCGGCGCCGTCCGCGTCGCCCAGCACCGGGCGCTCGGCAAGCTGCGCACCCTCGTCGCCGAGGCCGAGGCGGGTGACGTGGCATGACCGACCTGTACCCGATCGACGACCTCGTCGCCGACGACCTGCTCCTCGACCGCATCGGCGCGCGCGGTGCCGACCCCAGCGAGCCCGTGGCCGTCCTGCTCGGTGCCCTCGCGGCGCACGCCGACACCGCGCTGCCCGGGCGCACGGCGCACCGAGGCCGACGCACCCGGCACCGCTACCTCGGCGCCTTCGCCGCGCTCGCCATCGCCGCGTCCGGCGCGGGTGTCGCGGCAGCGGTCTCGCTGCCGGATCGCGGCCCGAGCCACGCCGACCACGTCCGGGTCCTGCAGGAGATGGACGACAGCGCGCGCAGCTCCGCGCCGAGCGGCCTGTTCTCGAGGCTCGGTCTGCCGCAGACGGCCGGCACGACCGCGGCCCGCAACCTCGTCCTGGTCCGGCGGGCGGACGGTGCCATCGTCCTGCTCCCGCCCGCTCAGGCCGCGGCGATCGAGGCAGCCGGGGTCCCGGGCGCTCCCGGTGCGGCCTCGCGCCGCACCGGCAACCCGGGTGACGCGGGCCGGGCCGATGCCGCGGGCGGCGCCCAGGGCGGCGCCGGTGCCGGTGGTACGAGCGGCGCCGGCGTCGGCCAGCCGGGTGCCCCGGACGGCCAGGGCGACACCGCCGAGGACGAGAGCCAGGACCCGGCCCAGACCTCGACCGGCGAGGCCACGAAGGCCACGAAGACCACGAAGGCCCCCAAGGGCAAGCCGGGGTCCAAGGGCGGTGCCACGGGGACGCCGACCCCCGCGACGTCGCCGACCCCGCCGTCCCCGCTGGCCCAGCCGCTGAGCGGCCCGGCACCGAGCGGAACGAGCGGGTCGAGCGGGTCGAGCGGAACGAGCGCAGGCGGCACCGGTGGTGCGGCGCGCCCCTCGGCCGTGCCGACGGCGCCCGTCCCGCCGGCCACGCCCCTCACCGGCCGCCCGAGCCCGACCGGTCGCGGCACGGGCTCCGGGTCCGGCACGGACGCCTCGGCCGCAGCGGTGGCCGGCGCCGGCGAGGCGCTGGCCCTCGTCGACGAGACGGTGACCGCGCTCCGCGACCTGCTCGGAGCCGACGCGGCCCCCGCGGCGCCGGCTCTCTGACCGCCGGCGAGCCCCCCGCTCGGGGTGGGGTGGGACGCGTCGTCGCGTCAGGCGAGGTGTCCGGGAGGGCGTACGGAGGGCGACCGGGAGACGGCCGGGAGACGGCCGGGAGACGGCCGGGAGGGCGTCCGGAGGGGCCTGTCGCAGCCTTTAGACTTGGCCAATGAGTCTCGGATCGTCTGATGTGCCGGCCCCGTTCGCCCAGATGGGCCTGACCTACGACGACGTGCTCCTGCTGCCGGGGTACAGCGACCTCGCCCCCACCGACATCGACACGACGACGCGCCTGACGCGCGAGCTGTCCATCCGCACGCCCCTCATCTCCGCCGCGATGGACACCGTCACCGAGTCGCGGATGGCCATCGCCATGGCACGCCAGGGCGGCATCGGCGTCCTGCACCGCAACCTCTCGATCCAGGACCAGGCCTACCAGGTCGACCTCGTCAAGCGGACCCAGACCGGCATGATCGCCAACCCGGTCACCATCGGCCCGGACCGCACCCTCGAGGAGCTCGACCAGATCTGCGGCGAGTACCGCATCTCGGGCCTGCCCGTCGTCGACGGCGACAAGAAGCTCATCGGCATGGTCACCAACCGCGACCTGCGCTTCACGCCCGTCGCCGAGTGGGCCACCACGCGGGTGCGGGACGTCATGACCCCGATGCCGCTCATCACCGGCCACGAGGGCATCAGCCGCGACGACGCCACGGCCCTGCTGCGCCAGCACAAGCGCGAGCGGCTGCCGATCGTCGACGCCGAGGGCCACCTCGCCGGCCTCATCACCGTCAAGGACTTCGTCAAGAGCGAGCAGTTCCCCGACGCCAGCAAGGACGACGCCGGCCGGCTCATGGTCGGCGCGGCCATCGGCTACTTCGGCGACGCGTGGGAGCGCGCGACGACGCTCATCGAGGCCGGCGTGGACGTCCTCGTCGCCGACACTGCGCACGGCCACGTGCGGATGCTCCTCGAGATGGTCGAGCGGCTCAAGTCCGACCCGGCCACGCGCCACGTCCAGGTCATCGGCGGCAACGTCGCCACCACCGACGGGGCCCAGGCGTTCGTCGACGCCGGAGCCGACGCCGTCAAGGTGGGTGTCGGCCCCGGCTCGATCTGCACGACCCGCATCGTCACCGGTGTCGGCGCGCCGCAGGTCACCGCCGTGCATGCCGCCGCCCAGGCCTGCAAGCCCGCGGGCGTACCCGTCATCGCCGACGGTGGCCTCCAGTTCTCCGGCGACATCGCCAAGGCCATCGTCGCCGGCGCCGACTCGGTCATGATCGGGTCGCTCCTCGCCGGCTGCGAGGAGAGCCCGGGCGAGCTGATCTTCGTCAACGGCAAGCAGTTCAAGAGCTACCGGGGCATGGGGTCGCTCGGCGCGATGAGCAGCCGCGGCAAGAAGTCCTTCTCCAAGGACCGCTACTTCCAGGCCGAGGTCGAGTCCGACGACAAGATCGTGCCCGAGGGCATCGAGGGACGCGTCGCCTACCGCGGGCCGCTGTCGGCCGTCGCGCACCAGATGGTCGGCGGCCTGCGCCAGTCGATGTTCTACGTCGGCGCGCGCACCGTCCCCGAGCTGCAGGACAAGGGTCGCTTCGTGCGCATCACCTCCGCCTCGCTCAAGGAGAGCCACCCCCACGACATCCAGGGCATCGTCGAGGCGCCGAACTACTCGACGAGCGGCTGACGGTCCGCAGCCACCTCGGACCCTGCCTCGCGCCCGCGAACGGGCGTCCGGGAGGGCCGTGCGGGGTCGGTAGGATCGGCCGGTGACCGAGATCGAGATTGGCCGAGGCAAGCGCGGACGCCGCGCGTACTCCTTCGACGACATCGCGGTCGTGCCCTCGCGGCGCACCCGTGACCCCGAGGAGGTCTCGGTCGCCTGGCAGATCGACGCCTACCACTTCGACATCCCGGTCATGGCCGCGCCGATGGACTCGGTCGTCTCGCCCGAGACGGCCATCGCGCTCGGCAAGCTCGGCGCCCTGCCGGTCCTCGACCTCGAGGGGCTGTGGACCCGCTACGAGGACCCGACGGCCCAGCTGCGCGAGATCGCGGCGATCGAGCCGGAGGCGGCGACGAGCCGGATGCAGGAGATGTACGCCGAGCCGATCAAGCCCGAGCTCATCACCGAGCGGTTGCGCCAGCTGCGCGAGGCCGGTGTCACCGTCGCGGGGGCCCTGTCGCCGCAGCGCACGCAGCAGCACTGGAAGACCGTCGTCGACGCCGGCGTCGACCTGTTCGTCATCCGCGGCACGACGGTGTCCGCGGAGCACGTGTCGGGGCGCGCCGAGCCGCTCAACCTCAAGCGCTTCATCTACGAGCTCGACGTGCCGGTCATCGTCGGCGGGGCCGCGTCGTACACCGCGGCCCTGCACCTCATGCGCACCGGCGCGGCCGGCGTCCTCGTCGGTTTCGGCGGCGGCGCGGCGCACACGACCCGCACGGCCCTGGGCATCCACGCACCGATGGCCTCGGCCGTCGCCGACGTCGCGGCCGCCCGCCGCGACTACCTCGACGAGTCCGGTGGCCGGTACGTCCACGTCATCGCCGACGGCGGCGTCGGGACCTCCGGTGACATCGTCAAGGCGATCGCGTGCGGCGCGGACGCCGTCATGCTCGGCGCGGCCCTCGCCCGCGCCACCGACGCCCCGGGTGGTGGCTACCACTGGGGACCCGAGGCCCACCACGCCGAGCTGCCGCGCGGGGAGCGCATCGAGCTCGGCAGGCAGGCCTCCCTCGAGGAGATCCTCTTCGGCCCCGGCCGCCGGGCCGACGGGACGACGAACATCGTCGGTGCCCTGCGGCGCGCCATGGCCACCACCGGCTACTCCGACGTCAAGGAGTTCCAGCGCGTCGAGGTCGTCGTCTCGCCGTACCTCGGCAACTGACCGACATCCCGACGTCCCGGGTCCCGACGTCCTCGGTCCCGATGCACCCCAGCCGGCTGACCGCGTCACGGCTGCGGCACCCGCCCGCGGCGGTGCGCGTCGTCGTCCGCGCGCATACGCCCCTTTGATGGGTGTGCGATGGGTACGGCATGGGTGCCGGGTGGGCGTCAGACGCATCGGTGGTTAGGATCGGTCGATCGCGTTCCGCCAGGGGGTGGCCAGGAACGCTTCGTGCGGTCCTGCCTGCCGCACCCTCCGCCGACGACGACAGCAGCGCAGGATGCCCTCCTGCGCGGGAAGGCCCGTTGACCCATGACCGACCCCACCCCCGAGACGACGCCGAGCTCCACCACGTCCCCCACCTCGGGTGCGCCGGGCAGGCCACTGTTCAGCATCGTCACCGCGGTGTACGACGTGTCGCGGTACCTGCCGGAGTTCTTCGCCTCGATCGAGGCGCAGACCTTCGACCTGTCCCGCCTGCAGGTCGTCCTCGTCGACGACGGGTCCACCGACGACAGCCTCGAGGTGGCCCGCGCCTGGGCCGAACGGGTGTCGTTCGAGGTCGTCGTGCTGACCCAGGAGAACGCCGGCCAGGCCGCGGCGCGCAACGCCGGCCTCGAGGTGGCGACGGGCGAGTGGGTGACGTTCACCGACCCGGACGACACCGTCAACCCGGCGTACCTGTCCTCGATGGCGACCTTCGCCACGCAGCACCCTGACGTCCAGTTCCTGTCCAGCAACGTCGTCCTGCGGATGGAGGCCACGGGCGAGGAGCGCAAGCACCCACGCTGGCGGATGTACGGCAGCAACCTGCTCGTCGACCTCGACGTGGCCACCTCGTTCATCCCGGGCAGCTCGACCACGTCGGCGATGCGTCGCGACGTCATCGGCGACCTGCGGTTCAACCCGGGACTGCGTCCGAACTTCGAGGACGGCGACTTCGCGGTCCGCTACCTGCTGCGCGCGCCGAACCGGCGCACCGGCTTCCTCGCCTCGGCGAAGTACTTCTACCGCAAGCGGGCGGACCAGTCCTCGACGTTGCAGACGGGCATCTCTGCGCTCGGCCGGTATGCCACCGTCCCGCGGGACGGGTACCTGGCGCTGCTGCGCGAGGCCACCGAGCAGTTCGGCCGCGCCCCGATGTGGGTCCAGCACGTCGTCCTCTACGAGCTGTCGTGGTACTTCTCGGCCGAGGACGCCATGGGCGCGTCGGCCGCTGCCATCGAGGGTGAGCTCGCGGCGTCGTTCCGCGAGGTCCTTGCGCGGATCGCCCAGCTCCTCGACGCCGACGTCGTCGACTCCTTCGACATCCGCAAGCTGCAGCCGCACTGGCGTGACATCCTCCTGCACGGCCTCGGCACCGAGCCGTGGCACACCCCGTACGTCGTCACCGACCGGTACGACCGGGTCAAGCGCCAGGTGCGCGTCCGGTACCGCTACGTCGGCGAGCCGCCGACCGAAGAGGTCTACACGCGCGGGTCCGTCGCGACCCCGCGCCACGCCAAGCTGCGCGCCATCGAGTTCTTCGGCGACACGCTCATGTGGGAGCGGGTGCTCTGGGTCGACGCCCGCGGCACCCTCGAGGTCCGTCTCGACGGGAAGCGTGTCGAGCTGTACGGCGACTGGCCGGGGCAGCGAACGCGCGCCCTCGGCGCCAAGGCCATCGCCCGTCGCTTCCGTCCCGTGCCCAAGCGGCGCAAGGAGGTGCTCGCGCAGCTCAAGGTCGACCCGGTGCGGCTCCTGGCGGCGCGGCCGCAGGTGCGCAAGGTCTTCGGGGACGCGTGGGTGCTCATGGACCGGATCCACGACGCGAACGACTCGGGCGAGATCCTGTTCCGGTACCTGCGCGATCACCGCCCGGAGATCAGCGCCTGGTTCGTCGTGGAGAAGGACACGGCGGACTGGAAGCGCCTCAGGGCCGACGGGTACGGCAGCAGGCTGGTCGCGCACGGGTCGCTGCGGTGGAAGCTGCTCATGATCAACGCCGCCCACCTTGTCTCCTCGCACATCGACAAGCCGGTGCAGGAGCCGCCGGCCGTCATGCGGCACGTGCCGATGCCGCGCTGGCGCTTCACGTTCCTGCAGCACGGCGTCATCAAGGACGACCTGTCGCGTTGGCTCAACCCCAAGCGCATCGACGTGTTCGTGACGTCGACGCCGGGGGAGTACGAGTCCATCGCGGGCGAGGGGTCGCCGTACGTGTTCACCGACAAGGAGACGGTGCTGACCGGGCTGCCGCGTTTCGACCGGCTGCACGAGAAGGCGCAGCAGTTCACCGGTGAGGGCTGTGACCTGATCCTCGTGGCGCCGACGTGGCGCAACTGGCTGGTGCCGCCGCTGAAGCCGGGCAGCCAGCGTCGGGTCATCGACGCGCGGTTCTTCCAGACCGAGTACGCGCAGGCGTGGACGGCGTTCCTGACCAGCCCCGAGCTGGCCGAGCTGGCGCAGCGGACCGGTCGGCGCGTGGCGTTCCTGCCGCACCCGAACATCCAGCCGGTGCTGGCGAAGATGGACCTGCCGGGGCACGTGCTGCCGCTGTCGTTCGAGGGTGCCGACGTGCAGGAGTACTTCGCGCGGGCGGCGGTGCTGGTGACGGACTACTCGTCGATGGCGTTCAACACCGCGTACATGGACCGGCCGGTGGTGTACTTCCAGTTCGACGAGGCGCGGGTCATGGCCTGTCTCTTATACACATCTGACGCTGCCGACGACGGA
>NZ_JBPGXG010000054.1:0-26772 GCF_056755255.1 Monashia sp. HAY1-5C
TCCGTCGTCGGCAGCGTCAGATGTGTATAAGAGACAGGGCGCGGCCGGGGGCGGCCCGGTCGAGATGAGCGGGCTTGCCTGTGGCGCACGGACGCCCGGCGGCGGGGTGTGCACCTTGGGCAGCAGGCTGGGCGCGGGCGGCGGCGTGTGGCGGCCCGAGAACGTCGGGGTGTCGACCGGCGCCTCCGTCGGTGCCGACGGCGCGCTCGCGGCCGGCGAGGAGGTCGCCCACGGCACCGCAGAGATGAGCCCACCAGAGGTCCCGGGCACCGGCTGGGCCGGGGCGGCCGGCGACCCCGGGACCGGGTTGGTCACCGGGGCGGGGGCTGCGTCGGCCACCGCGGGCGCGGCGGCCGTGGGGTCGGGCGTCCCTGTCCTGCCGAGCTGCTCGCCCGAACGGCCACCGTCGTGGTCGTCATGCGGGTCATGGTGGTCGTCATGGTGCTCGTCGCCCTGGTCGACCTTCGTCAGCTCGGCGAGGACCCGCCGGTGCTCGTCGACGGCCGTGGTGTGGCCGAAGAGGTAGTCGTAGCTCGGTGCCTCAGGCAGCGCGTCGTCGTCGACCTCCAGCGCGGCGGAAGCGGCCGGCACGGCCGGCGCCGGAGGCGTGGGACGAGGCGTCGCGTTGGCGGCCTCGGGCTTGGGCGCCGTGGGCGACTCAGGTGCCTCGGGTCGGGAGGCCCACGTCGACTCGAGGTCGCGGTGCGCGCCGGCGTCGGGGAGATCATCGGCAACCGGTGCGGCCTGCGGCGACACCGCCGGGGTGGCCACGGCGGCCGGAGAGACCGGCACGTCGAACACCGGCGCTGGCGTCGACGGGAGCGGGGGTGGCACGGCTGAAGGCGTCGACGGTGCCGGCGCCGCCGCAGCCGGATCCGCGTCGGGCAGGTCGGACGGCACCGCCGGAGGGGATCCCGCGGCGGCGGTCGTGTCGCCGCCCGGCGCGCTCCGGCCCCGCACCGGCACCGCGGGACGAACCGAGTCCCAGGACCGCAGCGCCGCTGCTTCCCGCTGCGAATCACCCTGTGCAACAAGTGAGCCCGGCCGCTCGTCCTGCACCTGCCCGATGGCCGATCCCGACGCATCCTGTGCGACAAGTGAACTCGGTGCCTGCGGCGCGTGTGGTGCCCGGGTGGCGGCCACCTCGGGCTCGGCTGCCGACTCGTCGCGCCGGGCCCAGCTGCGGTCCCACGAGGAGGTCGTGCGGCCCGGCGCGGTGTCCGCGGTCGGCGCCCCGAAGGTCGGCACGGCAGGAGGAGGGGCGGCGTGGGCACCCGCGCCGGTCGCGCCGGTCGCGCCGGTCGAACCGGGCGAGCCGTTCGAGGTGGCCGTCACCGGCACGTCGAGGTCGCCCGCCGTCGACGCGTCTGACCGGGCCGGACCGTCGGACACGGTGGCTGCGGTGGCTGCGGTGGCAGTGGTGGCACCAGCCGGCACGACCACCGGGCCGGCCGAGGTCAGGGTCTGGGGCGGCACGGGCTGCTCACGCTCGGACTCGTCGAGCACCCGGAGCACCACGCGGTCGGGCGCCTCGGCGAGGTCGAGGTCGGCCCAGACCCGGGTGCTCGTCGCGCGGACGTCGTGCTCCGAGCCGTCGGCGAGCGTGACGACGGCGGCCACCGGCCCGAAGGCCACGATGCGCGTCGTGTCACCGGTGTGCACTCCGACGAAGTGCTTGGCCCGGCGCATGCCGCCCGCGGTCAGCACCTCGAGGACGTCGTCGAGGTCCCCGCCGTCGGCGGCGTCGCTCGCACGGAGCGTCTGCTCGTCCTCCTCGGGGAGGCCGACGAGCAGGTGCATGCCGGGGCCCCCGATGTGCGTCCACCCGTCGGGGGCCCAGTCCACGACGACGGTCGGGCCACTCACGTCTACGACCTGCTCTCCCCTGATGAGCCGTTCACGTTCTCGCGCGGGGTGGTGTCCTCGTCGACGTCGGCGTCCGACTCCTGCCCCTGCAACGCGACGACGATAGCAGTCACGTTGTCGCGCCCACCGGCTCGGACAGCGGCGTCCACGAGGGCCTCGGCGGCCGCGTCGACGTCAGGGTTCTCGAGGAGGATGGCCTCGATCTGCTCGAGGGACAGCTCGTTCGACAGGCCGTCGGAGCAGATGACGAACACCTCGCCCGGGTAGGGCGGGAAGACCCACGTGTCGACGGCCCCCATGGGGTCGCGCCCGAGCGAACGGGTGACGATGTTGCGGGCCGGGTGGCGGTGCGCCTCCTCAGGCGTCAGGATGCCGCGCTGCACGAGCTCCCAGACCTCCGAGTGGTCGACGGTCACCTGGCGCAGCGAACCGTCGAGGAGGCGGTAGACGCGGGAGTCGCCGATGTTGAAGACGGCCCAGTGCCGCTGGCCGCCGACCGACACGACGGCGAGGCCCGCCACGGTGGTGCCCATGCCGGTCTGCTCCGGGTGTCGCGCCGCGGACTCGAGGATGCGGCGGTTGGCCTCGGCGACCTGGGCGACGACGTCGCGGACCTGCAGGCCCGGCCGCGACGCGAGCTCGACCACGGTCTCGGCCGCGATGCGGCTCGCGACCTCGCCGGCCGCGTGGCCGCCCATGCCGTCGGCCACGACGAAGACGGTGCCCTCGGCGCGCGCGCTGTCCTCGTTGTGCTTGCGGACGCGTCCGACGTCGGAGCGGACGCCGACGGTCACGGTCGGCCGCACCGCCGTCACTCCCCGACCGTCCGCTCGCCTGGTGCGGCGGGCGGGTCGGCGCGCGACCAGGGCGTGACGCGAACCGTCGTGATGACGTCACGGACCAGCTCGTAGTCGCTCTCGGCGTCCGGCCCTCCGACGGCGCCGGTGAGCTGGACGAGGAACGCGGGCTGGGGCGCGTCGGCCTCGTGAGGGACGACGTGGAAGAGGTTGGCCTGCAGCACGCTGTCGACGTCGGCGTCGGGCCATGTCGCGTCGCACCCGACGAAGGCGGCACCTCCGAGGTCGGCCGCGTAGGGCTCGGACACCGCGCCCCCGCGCGAGCGCGCCATCGTGGCAACCTGCTCGAGCGACGCCTCGACCCGGAACCCGGGCCCGCACTGTTCGATGCTGACGACGACGTTGGGCGCGAAGGCGCCCTGACGTGGCAGGCGCGCGGCCATCGTCGTGCCCGGTGCGTGCACCGGTTCCCACTCCTCGGGAACCTCGAGGGCCACGGCCGGCAGGCCCGGGAAGTCGGCGCTCGGGTACGCGAGGGTGCTCATGCACGGTTCCTTTCGGTCGTTCCCGCAGGGGACGGGGACGGCGCGGTCAGTCAATCATTCACCGGAACCGGTGTCAGGTCGCTCGTCGTCGACGCCGAAGGCGGTCGCCACGAGGAACCGACGTCGGGGGCCGGACCGGACGGCCCGCGCGACCGGATCCGGACGGCCCAGCCTAGGCCGGACCAGTCGACCCGGCGATGGGGAGAACTCCCCGACAGGTACCCGTTCGGGAGCGATGACGGAGCTTCGCCCTCGTGGCGCGGCCACCCATGCTCGGACGACCCCTCGACCGCGGTGAACCTCCGTCGACGCTCCCGTCAGCCCTCGCGGGCAGCCCACCAGGCGAGGAGCTTCTCGCGGGCGGCGTCCTTGCCGATCGGGCCGTCGTCGAGGCGGACCGACAGGAGGTAGTCATAGGCCTCGCCGAGAACCGGGCCCGGTCGGATGGCGAGCGCCTCGGCGATCTCGTTGCCGTTGAGCTCGGGTCGCACCCGGGACAGCTCCTCCTCGGCGGCGAGCCGCTCGATGCGCGCCTCGAGGTCGTCGTAGGCGCGCGAGAGCCGCTGCGCCTTGCGGACGTTGCGCGTCGTGCAGTCCGAGCGGGTCAGCCGGTGGAGCCGCTGGAGCAGGGGGCCCGCGTCGGTGACGTACCGACGCACGGCCGAGTCGGTCCACTGTCCGTCGCCGTAGCCGTGGAAGCGCAGGTGCAGCTCGACGAGGCGCGAGACCTGCTTGGTCGTGTCCTTGTCGAAGCGCATCGCCTTCATGCGCCTGGCCGTCATCTTGGCGCCGACGACCTCGTGGTGGTGGAAGGAGACGCCGCCGCCCTTCTCGAACCGACGCGTCGGCGGCTTGCCGATGTCGTGGAACAGCGCGGCGAGGCGCAGCACGAGGTCCGGACCGGGAACCGACTCCGGCGGGCCGTCGGCCGGCCCCTCGAGGGCGATGGCCTGCTCGAGGACCGTCAACGTGTGCTCGTAGACGTCCTTGTGGCGGTGGTGCTCGTCGACCTCGAGGCGCAGCGCCGGCAGCTCCGGCAGGAACACGGCCGCGAGCCCCGTGTCGACGAGCAGCGCCAGCCCGAGCCGCGGGTCGGGCGCGAGGACGAGCTTGCTGAACTCGTCGCGGACGCGCTCGGCCGAGATGATCTCCAGCGTCTGGGCCCGCTCGGTCATCGCCGCCCGGACCTCCGGCGCGACCTCGAAGCCGAGCTGCGCGGCGAACCGTGCCGCACGCATCATCCGCAGGGGGTCGTCGGCGAAGGACTCCTCGGGCGCCGCCGGCGTCATGAGGCGACGCGCGACGAGGTCGGACAGGCCACCGTGGACGTCGACGAAGGCGAGGTCCGGCAACCGGACGGCCATGGCGTTGACGGTGAAGTCGCGGCGCACGAGGTCACCGTCGAGGGAGTCGCCGAACATCACCTCCGGCTTGCGGCTCGTGCGGTCGTAGGTGTCGGCGCGGTAGGTCGTGATCTCGATGACGTGCGCGCCCTTGCGCACCCCGATGGTGCCGAAGTCCCGACCGATGTCCCAGTGGGCGTCGGCCCACCCGCGGACGACGCCGAGGATGTCGTCGGGCCGCGCGTCGGTCGTCAGGTCGAGGTCGGGAGAGACGCGTCCGAGGAAGGCGTCCCGGACCGGACCACCGACGAGCGCCAGCTCGTGACCCGCTGCCGCGAACCGCTCGCCGAGCCCGGTGAGCATCGGCAGGACCGGGGCCAGGCGTGCGACGGCGCCCCGGAGCAGGGCCGTCCCGGCGTCGGCGACGGGCGGCGAGGGGGCGGGGTCACGTCGATCGGGCACCGGACCAGCCTAGGTGAGCGCGGCCCGTGCCCCGGAGCCGTCCGGGCGCCTCGCCGCGTCGGTCCCGACGACGAGGAACGCCGGGCCGGACCCCGTTATGGTGACGATGTGAGCGCGCAGCCGATCCCGAGCCAGGTCCCTGGCCGGCGGCTGCCCGCGGTCGAGGAGCGTTCTGCCGGAGGCATCGTCGTCGACGTCCGGGACGGCCAGGCGATCATCGCCATCATCGCGCGCCGCAACCGCGCCGGACGCGTGGAGTGGTGCCTGCCGAAGGGCCACGTCGAGCCCGGCGAGACCCTCGTCGAGACCGCGATGCGCGAGGTGGCCGAGGAGACCGGCATCATCGGGCGCGTGCTCGTCGAGCTCGGCACCATCGACTACTGGTTCGCGACGTCGACCAAGCGCGTCCACAAGTTCGTGCACCACTACCTCCTCGAGGCCCTCGGTGGCGAGCTGTCCATCGAGAACGACCCGGACCACGAGGCCATCGACGTCGCGTGGATGCGGCTCGACGAGGTCCACCGCAGGCTGACGTTCCCCAACGAGCGCCGCATCGCCCAGGCGGCGTGGAACCGGCTGGCGGGGACCGCGTGACCCGCCGCGGGTCGCGGCGTCCGGGCACGAGCGGACGCCGCGCGGCCCGTCTCGTGCGGTCGCTCGCGGCGGCGGTCGGCGTCGTCGCGACGCTCGGCACCACGGTGGGCGTCCCGGTCGGGGAACTGAGCGCCGGCGGTCTCGCCCGCGCGGCGGCCGCGCCTCGTGCCGTGACGCCGACCGCCGCGACCGCCGCGACCGCCGGCGTCTCGCCGGCCGTCACGCCGTCGCGCGACCGTGCCGTCGTCGTGCTCGACTCGATGAGCCCGAGCGTCGCTCGTGCAGGGACCGACGTCACCGTGACGGGCTCGGTCACGGCCCCGCTGACCGGCCCGCTCACCGGTCCGACGGTGCGGGTCGTGCGCGGCGACGTCACCGTCAACCAGCGCACCGCGCTCGACGACTGGGGCAGCGGCCGCACGCCCGCACAGGGCCGGACCGTCGCGACGAGCACGTTGCCCGACGTCGCGTCCGGACGCACCCGCACCTTCAGCGTCACCGTGCCTGCCGACGGGCTCTACGACCGCGCGGCCTTCGCCGCCCTCCCGATCGCCGTCGAGGTGGTCCAGCGCGGCGCGAGCGAGCCGACCGGCGCCACGCGCACCTTCCTCGCCTGGAACAACCGCAAGGAGTACGTGCCGCTGCGGCTCGCGACGGTGCTGCCGCTCACCCTGGACCCCGACACCGACCTGTTCACCCGCGACGACGCCACGCGCCTCGCGGCGTGGGAACGCGCGATCGGGGCGGGCTCGCGCGTCGACCGCATCGTCGCGGGCACGACCGGCTCCGACGTGACCCTCGCCGTCGACCCCTCCGTCTTCGGCCCGGACGCGTCGCCGACCGGGGGGAGCGGCCCCGCCGGCACCCCGTCCGGCACCCCGACGCTCACGCCGACCGGCACCCCGTCGGCGGGCTCGCCGTCATCGTCGACCACCGGCCCGTCAGCCGCTCCCGCCCCCACGGGCCAGCCGACCGGCTCACCGACCGACTCACCGACTGACATGGCCGCCACCCGCGACATCGCGCGGCTCGGCGACGCCCTGGCCGCCGACCTGCGGGGGCGCAGGCTCTGGGCGCTGCCCTACGCCGATGCCGACGTCGCCGCCGCCGTCGGCATCGACCCGGACAACTCCGTCGTGCGCGACCTCGTCAGCCGCAGCGCGGCCGTCGCGGCCCGCGTCGGCCAGCCGGTCCGGGGCGACGTCGTCTGGCCGGTCGACGGCCTCCTGCCCGCCGGGCGAGAGGCGGGCATCCGGACCCTGCTGGCCGGCACAGCGGTGAAGAAGGCCGCCGGCATCGTCGTCGACCGCAGTGCCGTCACCGGCGGCTCCCCGTACACGCCGAGCGCCCGACGCGTGGCCACCGGCGGCACTCGGCTGCTGGCCTACGACCCCCGGCTGTCGGCCCTGCTGCCGCGCCGCACCGACCCCAGCGCGGTCCTGTCGACGCAGCGCTTCCTCGCCGAGTCGCTCGTGCTCCTCGGCGAGCGCCCGGGCATGGCCCGGTCGGTCCTCGTCACCGCCCCCCGGTCCTACGACCCCGACCCCGACGCCCTGTCCGCGTTCCTGTCGGCCGTGTCGGACGCCCCGTGGCTCGAGGGCGTCGACGCGGGGTCGCTGCTCACCGACGCCGCCGACGACCGGGCGACCGTGCAGGAGAAGCCGGCGCTCGCCGTCGCCTCGGCCGCGCCGCGACCGGTGCTCAACGCCCGGCGCTTGGGCTACCTGGCCGACCAGCGCGACACGCTCCTGTCGGTAGCCGAGGTGCTCGCCGACGGTGCCGAGTTCGAGCGGGTGTACCGCGAGGTCCTCGACGAGCTCGCGAGCGCCCGCTGGCGGTACCAGCCGCGTGGCTGGGTGGTCCTGTCGGCGTCCGTGACCGCAGACGTCAGGGCGGCCACGCGCGCCATCAAGGTCGTCCAGCCCCGCGGCACCGTCAACCTCCTCGCCGAGAACGGCGTCCTGCGGATCACCATCGAGAACGGGCTCGACTACGAGGTGGCCGGGCTGCGGCTGCGCCTCGCGCCGACGAACCCACGCCTGCAGGTCGTCAGCGACCCCGGTCCGGTGACCATCGGTCCGTCGTCGCGCACCAACGTGTCGGTCGAGGTCGCCGCCGTCGCGGCCGGCAAGGCGGAGATCCGGGCCTGGCTCACGACCGCGAACGGCACCGTCATCGGCTCCCCGGCCCAGATCGCGGTGAGCGCCAACCCCATCGACGGCGCGATCTACTGGGTCGGTGGCATCCTCGTGGGCCTGGTCCTGCTCGCCGGCATCGTGCGCACCGTCCTCAAGGGCACGTCCCGCGTCGACGAGATCCCCGACATCGAGGCCGTCACGGCGGCGCACGAGGCGCTCGAAGACGGGCATCACGACTGACTCCGCCTAGGATGTGGGCAGGGTACGCACCGACGTGGTCGCCGAGCCGGCCGCCGACGTGAGGACGAGCCGGCACCAGAACGCGACGACACGAGACCGACCGGACGACGACGAGGGAGGGTGGCGCACGTGCAGGGAGTGGGACCCGGGACGGTCCTCGGCGGCCGCTATGCCGTGACGCTGCGTACCTCCGAGGGCACGCACCACGAACGGTGGCGCGCCAGCGACCACACGCTCGAGCGGGAGGTCGTCGTCGTCGTCTTTCCCGGCGCCTCGCCCGTCGCCGCCCCCGCGCTCGACGCCGCTCGCCGCGCCGCCGGCATCGAGGACCCGCGGCTCGTCCGCGTCCTCGACGTCGGCACCGACCAGGGCGTCGGCTTCATCGTCGAGGAGCCGTTGACCGGCGCGCTCCCCCTGTCCCACCTGCTCCAGATGGGCGGTCTGTCCGCCGACGAGGTGCGCCGCCTCACGGGCGAGGCCGCCACGGCCCTCGACAGGGCGAGCCACCGGGGGCTGCACCACCTGGCCCTGTCCCCGAGCGCGGTCCTGCGGATGCCCGACGGCGACGTCAAGGTCCGCGGCCTGGCCACCGAGGCCGCGCTCACCGGCGCGGACCGCCTGTCCGACGAGCGTGCGTCGCGTGCCGACGCGGTCGGGCTCGTCAAGATCGCCTACGCGGGGCTGACCGGACGCTGGCCGATGGTCGACGTCGACGGCGGGCTCATCCCGGCCGGCGGTCCCGTCGGTCTCGAGGCCGCGCCGACCGTCGTCGGTGGTGTCGCCGCCCCGTCCGAGATCGCCGTCGGCGTGCCCAACGATCTCGACCTCATCTGTCGCATGACCCTCGGCGGGGGCCACCGTGGGCCCGTCTCGCCCGGCGACCTCGCCCTCCAGATCGCGCCGTGGCCCGCCACGGCGCCGGCCTCCGACGGTGCCTCCGGCATCCGGCTGTCCTCGACGCGTGGGGACTTCGAGCCCACCAGGGTGCTGCCGGCCGTCAACGACCTCGGCGCGGGGGCCCTCTCGGTCGGTGCGGGCGCCGGGGCGGTCTTCGGCGCAGCGGCCTCCGCCGTCGGTGAACGCACGGAGGAGCTGCCGCACGCCCTGGCCGCGTCGGACCCGTCTCGCGCCCACACCCACGTCCTCGACCGTGCCGACGCCGGCCGCACGAGCGGCGAAGGAGCCGGGGGCGACCAGAGCGACGAAGGCGGCGAGGCGTCGAGCGCCGCCGCGTCGGCGGGGCGTGAGGAGTCCACGAGCGCCCGCGCGCAGGCCGGCCTCGCCGCCGCGGGTGCGGCCGCCGCCGGTGTGGCCGGCTCGATCGGTGACAAGGTCGGCTCGTTCGCCCGCGCGGCCGCCGACAAGGCCGCGGCCCGAGCCGCCGAGCGGCGCAACGGCCACGACGACTTCGACGGCGAGGACATCCACCTGTCCGATGCCCTCGAGGAGGCTCCGACCGGGCGGCTCGAGCCCCCGGTGCCGGTGTTCGGACGCGACGCGCCGGAGCGACCGAGCGGGGCCCAGTCGCGCATCGCCCTCGCCGTCGTCGGCGTCCTCGTGCTCCTGGGCCTCGTCATCGGCATCCAGAACGTGGCGAAGATCGGCCAGCACGACGGCCCGACCGGAGCCGGCAGGACCGTCACCGTGACGAAGACGCGTCCGCCCTCGCAGAGCCAGGCCGGCTCGAGCACCCCGGCCGCACCGAGCTCGACCGTCGCGCCGCCCGCGGCACCCGTCTCGATCACGAGCGGCAAGGGTTACGACGAGGAGGACGGCAACGAGGCCGACCAGAACGCCGACAAGGCGTTCGACGGCGACCCCGGCACGGGGTGGCGGTCGCGGTGGTACGGCAGCGACGACTACAACGGCAAGAAGGACGGCCTCGGCCTCATCCTGACGTTGAGCCGCCCGACCGCGGTCAAGGAGGTCACCCTCGTGCTCCCGGCCGAGCAGGACGTCACCGTCTACGCGACGAACGGCGACTCCCGCTCCGGCGCGCAGGAGGTCGGCTCGAAGTCCGACGCCCAGGGAACCGTGACGATCACGGCCTCCGGCACCCTCCAGGAGGCGACGAGGATCATCGTCTTCATCACCAAGGCGGCGCCCGCCGAGGCGCCCAAGCACTACCGCGCGCAGATCGACGAAGTGACGGTGCGCTGACGTGGTCGGGGGCCCTGGCGCCCCGATCGCCGAGCGGAGCGACCGGGACCTGCTCCGGCTGCACGTCGAGGGCGACGACGACGCCTTCGCGGAGCTGTTCCGCCGGCACCGGGACCGGATGTGGGCCGTCGCGCTGCGCACGGTGCGCGACCCCGACCTCGCGGCCGACTGCGTGCAGGACGGTTTCATCGCCGCGTTCCGCCGGGCCGCCTCCTACCGCGGCGAGGCAGCGGTCACCACGTGGCTGCACCGCATCGTCGTCAACGCGTGCCTCGACCGGCTCCGGCGGCGCAGGCCGACGACCGAGCTGCCCGAGTACGAGCTCGCCGACCGCCACGACGACCACGCCTCCACCGTGGTCCGCCTCGACATCCGGGAGGCCCTCGAGCGGCTGCCCGAGGGCCAGCGCGCCGCCTTGGTCCTCGTCGACATGCATGCGGTTCCCGTGGCCGAGGCCGCCGAGATCCTCGGCGTCGCCGAGGGCACCATCAAGTCGCGGTGCGCACGGGGGCGCGCCGCCCTGGCCCAGCACCTCGGGCTGACGCCCGGACAGCGTCCCACCGCCGACGCGTGACCGGGAGGGCACGACCCCGCATCTGGTCGGATCCGCAGGGAACCGGGCCGCGACGTCGGCACGTCGAAGCTCCGGCGTGCGGCCACCCGTGCCGCGTCCCTGCGGACCCGTGACCGCGTCACCCCCGGCGTCACCCTCCGCTCCGACCCCTGCACGCACCTGACGAAGGACCATCCCGTGGACGAGTCCAGGCAGTCCCCTGAGCCGCCCCTCGACCCCGAGCACACCGACCCCGAGCACACCGACCCCGAGCACACCGACCCCGAGCACACCGACCCCGACGAGCTGGCCGAGCACGTCCGGGCGCTGCTCGCAGCGCCCGACCCGGACCCGGGGCCGATGCCCCGCGTCGTCGCCGACCGCATCGCCACGGCCCTCGCCGAGGAGGCCCGCCTACGGGTGGACCGCGGGCCGCTCGCCGACCCGCGGTCCCCGGCCGGCCCGCACGACGACCACGCCACCGTCCTCGACCTGCGGCCGCCGTCGCGTCGGCCCCGGCCGCTGTACCTGGCCGCCGCCGTCGCTGCCGCAGCCCTCGTCGTCACGGCCGGAGCATCGGCCCTGCACCTGACGAAGCGCCCGAACAGCACGGCGGTCATCGGCGGCGGGTTCGCCTCGTCGACGACGACCGCGTCGCGCGACCCCGGGGGCCCCCGACCCGGCGGCATGCACATCCAGCTCGGCGGTACCGACTACACGGCCGCGACGCTCGCCGCCCGGGCCCGTGACCTCGTCGACCACCCGGGGCAGCCGCTGCGTCCCGGTGCCGCGGAGGCACCGGCCATCGGACCCATCGGCACCGAGGTCGGCCTCGCGTCGTGCCTCGAGGGACTCGGCGCCACCACGCCGCCCCCGAGCGCCGTGTCGGCCGACCTCGCCACCTACGAGGGACGTCCGGCGGCGGTGGTCGTCGTGACGCGCGACGGCGTGAGCGGCGCCTGGGTCGTCGAGCGCTCCTGCTCGGCGGGGGCCCCCGGCGTGCTGCACCCCGAGACACCCCTGCCCTGAGCCGTCCCGGCGCGGGCTGGGAGGCGCGGGAACAACGACCGCCTAGGATCGGTTGAGGCCCATGTGGCCCGCAGCGCCCCGGGAACGGGGCGGCGCGCGAGCATCCGAGCACCCCCAGCGTCACCGAGGAGCAGTCCCCATGTCCGACGTCCGCAACGTCATCATCATCGGCTCCGGCCCCGCCGGCTACACGGCCGCGGTGTACGCGGCGCGGGCGAACCTGGCGCCCCTCGTGTTCGAGGGCGCCGTGACGGCCGGTGGTGCCCTGATGAACACGACCGACGTCGAGAACTTCCCCGGGTTCCGCGACGGCATCATGGGCCCCGACCTCATGGACAACATGCGGGCGCAGGCCGAACGCTTCGGCGCCGAGCTGGTCACCGACGACGTCACCGCCGTCGACCTCACCGGCGACATCAAGACCGTCACCGACGGCGAGGGCAGGGTGCACCGCGCGAAGGCCGTCATCCTCTCGATGGGGTCGGCCTACCGCGAGCTCGGCCTCCCGCGCGAGAAGGAGCTGTCCGGCCACGGCGTCTCGTGGTGCGCCACGTGTGACGGCTTCTTCTTCCGTGACCAGGACATCGCCGTGGTCGGTGGCGGCGACTCCGCCATCGAGGAGGCGACCTTCCTGACGAAGTTCGCCCGCACCGTCACGATCATCCACCGCCGCGACGAGCTGCGCGCGAGCAAGATCATGGCCGACCGCGCCTTCGCCAACGACAAGATCCGCTTCGCCTGGAACTCCGAGGTCGCCGAGATCCACGGCGAGGACAAGCTGTCCGGCGTCACGCTGCGCGACACGGTCACCGGCGAGACGCGCGAGCTGGCGGTCACCGGTCTGTTCGTCGCCATCGGCCACGACCCGCGCAACGAGCTGGTCAAGGGCGTCCTCGAGACCGACGACGCCGGCTACGTGCTCGTCCAGGGCCGGTCGACGCGGACCAACGTGCCCGGCGTCTTCGCCTCGGGCGACCTCGTCGACCACACCTACCGCCAGGCCATCACGGCGGCCGGGTCGGGCTGTGCCGCCGCCCTCGACGCCGAGCACTACCTCGCCGCGCTCGAGGACACCGACTCACCCGCCGAGGCCGCCGCCGAGGCCGCCGCGATCGACGACACCGACGCGGGTCCGATCCCCGACCCGCGTGCCACCGTCGGCGCCGGAGCCTGACACCGAGGACCACCGGTCCGACCGCGTGCACGAACCGTGCACGGCCCCCGTCCGCACCGCCCACTCGCCAGCCGCACACGAGAAGGAATCTCCATGGCACTGAAGAACACCACCGACGCCACCTTCGCCGACGACGTCCTCATGAGCGAGAAGCCCGTGCTCGTCGACTTCTGGGCCACGTGGTGCGGCCCGTGCCGCAAGGTCGCCCCGATCCTCGAGGAGATCAACGAGCAGTACGGCGACAAGATCGAGATCGTCAAGCTCGACACCGACGCCAACGTCGACACCGCGGCGCGCTACGGCGTCGTGTCGATCCCCACCCTCAACGTCTACGTCAAGGGCGAGGTCGTCAAGACGATCGTCGGCGCGCACCCGAAGCCGAAGCTGCTGCGGGAGCTCGAGGAGTTCATCGCCTGATGCGCGGGTACGTCAAGGGGGTGGTCGCCGACACGGCGCCACCCCCTTCGCGTACTAGGCTGCCCGATGGGTCGAGCCACGTGCCCACCGTGCCCACCGTCCCTCGAGCGTCCGGTCCGCGCCCGGGCCCCTCCACCGGAAGGAGCCGTCATGACCCCTCTCCCGTCGGTCGTGCTCCGACGAGGTGACTCCGGTCCCGCCGTCGCCGCGGTCTGTGAGCGGCTCGTCGTCACCGGTGACCTGTCGGGCGGAGCCGGCCACACCGACCGGTTCGGCGACCCGATCTTCGACGAGCGCGTCGAGCAGGCCGTCAAGTCGTTCCAGCAGCGGCGCGGCCTCCTCGTCGACGGCGTCGTCGGGCCCTCCACGTTCGCGGCCCTCGACGGCGCACGCTGGGGCCTCGGTGACCGCGTCCTGCGCTACCTGCCGGAGTTCTTCCTCGAGGGGGACGACGTCGTGACGCTGCAGGCGCGTCTGGCCGAGCTCGGCTTCACCCCCGGCAAGATCGACGGCCTGCACGGCCCCGAGACCGACGCCGCGGTGCGGCGCTTCCAGGCTGCCGTGGGCCTCGTGCCCGACGGGGTCGTCGGTCCGGAGACGATGCGCGCCTTCGCCGGGCTGCGCCGCTCCGTCGTCGGCGGCTCGGCCAACGCCCTGCGCGAGCGCGAGCACATCCGTCGCAGCGGCTTCTCGCTGAGCGGGCGCACCATCGTCCTCGACCCCGGCCACGGCGCGGGCGACGCCGGGGCGACCGGCCACCGCGGCCTCGTCGAGGCCGAGGTGGCCCTCGACCTCGCCCGGCGCATCGAGGGACGGCTGTCGGCCCACGGCGTCAGCGTCGTGTTCACCCGCACTGCGGCGACCGACGGTGGCTCCGACGAGGAGCGTGCGGCGTTCGCCAACTCGTGCGAGGCCGACCTCGTGCTGTCGCTGCACACCGACCACAGCGCCACCGGCTCGGCGCACGGCGTCGCGACGTTCTTCTACGGCCACGCCGACGGCGCGGGCTGGTCCACCACGGGCGAGCACTTCGCCGACCTGCTGCTGCGCGAGGTCGTGGCGCGCACCGGCCTGACCGACTGCCGCACGCACGCGCGCACCTGGCCGCTGCTGCGTCGCACCCGGATGCCCGCGGTGCGGCTCGACTTCGGCTACCTCAACAACGACGGCGACGCCGCGGCCCTGGCGGACACGCGCACCCTCGACGCCGTGGCCGAGGCGGTCGTCGTCGCGCTCCAGCGGATGTACCTCGGCGAGGCCGACACGGCGCGCACGGGCGTGCTGCGCCTCGACGACCTGCGTCGCCACCTGGAGGCCATGCGTCGTCAGCACGTCGGAGCCTCCGACTCACCCCCGCGCACCGGTACCTGACGCCCACGCGTCGTCGGCGGTCCGCGCGTGGCTCGACCCGTTGGGGTGCGTCTCCGGAACCGGGCGTACGGCGGGCACCGCGGCGAAGGCGCGGCGCACCGCCTCCGCGGCCTCGTCGCGGATCGTCACGAGGGTCCGCAGGTCGATCCGCAGCCGGGGGTAGGACGGGTGGTCACGCTCGACGCGGAAGCCGGCGTCCTCGAGCACCCGCGCCTCGAGGACGCAGTCGTGCCGGTCCACGGCGAGCGGACGTGCGGCGATGACGTCGAGCGAGCGCGCCCGGTGCCGCAGGGCCTCCTTGGCGGCGGCCTGGACGAGCGCCTTGCGCAGCCCCTTGCCGACGCGTCCGGCGAGCTCCGCGCCGCCCGACGCGTCGGCGGTGACGGCCGTGACGAGCATGAGCGTCGACGGGTCCGACGGCGACGTCGGGAAGGCGGCCAGCCTCGGGACGAGCCGGGCCGGCGCGACGACGACGTGCCCGACCGGACGGCCGTCGACGTACGCGACGCGTCCGGGTGGCCCCCAGTCGGTCGTCACCGACTCCACCCACGCCGCGAGCAGGGCGAGCGGGTCGGCCGGGTCACCGTGGCCGTTGTTCGGGACGGTCTGCCAGAACGTGCACGGCGCACAGGACCCGACGAGGTCCGCGACGCGGTCGGGCGTGAGTGGCCGTAGCTCACGCGTCCTCGTTCCGGCCATGGGCCCATTCTGTCCCGCCACCGGCACGACGGGGACACCGGACGCGCGGAGGGCCCTCGGACGCGGGCCTCCGCCTAGGGTGGACGGCATGAGCGAGCCGGGCACCTACGTCGAGAAGAGCTTCAAGCGGGACACGAACTACATCACGACGCGGATCACGCGTGACGGGCGCGACGGCTGGCCGGTCGAGGCCGGTCGCTACCGCCTCGTCGTCGCCCGCGCCTGCCCGTGGGCCAACCGGGCGATCATCGTGCGCCGGCTCCTCGGGCTCGAGGACGCCCTGTCGATGGGCATCTGCGGCCCGACCCACGACAGCCGCAGCTGGACCTTCGACCTCGACCCCGGCGGGCTCGACCCGGTGCTGCGGATCCCCCGCATCCAGGACGCCTACTTCAAGCGCGACCCGGACTACCCGCGCGGGATCACGGTTCCGGCGGTCGTCGACGTGCCCACCGGGCAGGTCGTGACCAACGACTTCAAGCAGATCACCGTCGACCTCGAGACCGAGTGGCGCGACCTGCACCGCGACGGTGCGCCCGACCTCTACCCGGCCGAGCTCGCCGACGAGATCGAGGCCGTGAGCGAGCCGATCTACCGGTACGTCAACAACGGCGTCTACCGGTGCGGCTTCGCCGGCACCCAGGAGGCCTACGACAAGGCCTACCGACGGCTGTGGCAGCACCTCGACCTGCTCGAGGAACGCCTGGCGACGCGTCGCTACCTCGTCGGGGACCACGTGACCGAGGCGGACGTGCGCCTCTTCACGACCCTCGTGCGGTTCGACCCGGTCTACCACGGGCACTTCAAGTGCAACCGTTCGAAGCTGACCGAGATGCCGGTCCTGTGGGCCTACGCCCGTGACCTCTTCCAGACCCCCGGTTTCGGCGACACCATCGACTTCGCGCACATCAAGCGGCACTACTACGTCGTGCACCGCGACGTGAACCCGACCGGAGTCGTCCCGCTCGGCCCGGCACTCGAGAACTGGGCCACGCCGCACGGCCGCGAGGCCCTCGGCGGGTCCCCGTTCGGCGACGGGACCCCGCCGGGACCGGTGCGCGAGGTGGTGCCACCCGAGCACAACCCGGCGCTGGCCCTGCTCTGAGGCCGGATCAGGCCCTGAAGAAGTCGGCGAGCGCCGGAGCCAGCGTCGCGGCGGGCACGTGGTGGAAGTCTCCGGGCAGCTCCACCGCCCGGCCGTCGGGCAACGCGCGGGCGACGACCTGGGCCGCGTCGTGCAGCCACGGCATCTGCGTGCCACTGCTGCAGACCGAAAGGAACGGGATGGTCACCTTCGCGAAGGTCTCGGCGGGGATGTCCTGCTCGTCGCCACCGAGGCACAGGCCGTCGTACTTCACGGTGTAGGTCATCGACAACATCGGCTCCCACATCGGCGTGCCCTTGAGGCCGTCGACCATCTCGTCGGGCATGCCCACGGCCTCGGTGTTGAAGAACCGCAGGATGCCCTCCCGGTCGCCGGCGGCCTCGAGGCGCTCGAGACGTCCGATGTAGTCCGCGGGCGGCGACGGCCAGCCTTCGGTGCGGTAGGGCACCTCGAGAGCCGCCGCCCTGGCGAGCGGGGCGCCGCCCGCGGCCGCCTCGATGACGAGGGCACCCCCGGAGGACACGCCGAACGCGTAGGCGGGGGTCCCGGGCGCGCCCGCCGCCCCGATGACCGCCGTGAGGTCCTCGACCTCACGCTGCACGGCGTAGGGCTGCGTGTCGCCGCTGTCGCCGCGTCCGCGCCGGTCGTACGTCACGCCGGTGAGGCCGAGCGCGCCGAGCGCCTGCGCCACGTCGCGGAAGGAACCGCGGTCGCAGAAGGCGCCGCCGACGACGGCGACGACGGGACCGCTGCCGTAGGTCTCGTAGGCGATCGTCGTGCCGTCTGCCGACGTCGCGTGCTGAAGGGCGGTCACGGAGGTGGGGGTCGGGCTCATGCTGGGCTCCTCGGTCTGGTGGTCGCGCTGACGCGCTACCGGCTGGGTCGGTCATCCCCATGTCGAACGGGGCAACGGCGTCTCGACACGTGGATCGGGAAATTTCCGCGCGCTTCGTGGAGAGGTCAGCGCTTCGTCGAGAAGACGGTGCGACGCTCCTCCTCGGGCACCGTTGCCATGTAGTCGACCACGGCGTCGCTGAGGCTGGGCCACGTCGGGTGCTGCTCCACCGGGGCCACCGTCGCGACGACGTGGTCGGCGTGCACCTCGACGAGGTTCCAGGACTGCGGGCCGTCGACGCCCATGAGCAGCTCGCGCGGGGCGCTGACGTCGTCGACGTACGAGACCCCGCCGGCGACGAGCACCGGGATGTGCCCGAGCGTCCCGAAGCTCGTGACGTGGAGGTGGCCGCTGAGGATGGCCCGCACGTCGGTGCCCTCGAGCGCCGCGCGGAGCCGGTCGGTGTCGTCGAAGTCCAGCAGCTGCATGACCGGGGACCGGTAGGTGATCGGCGGATGGTGCATGACGAGGATCGTCCCGTGCTCGGCCGGGGTCGCGAGCTCCCTTGCGAGCCAGGCGTACTGGGCCTCCGAGAACCCACCGTGGTGGAAGCCGGGCAGGGCCGAGTCGACGTCGACGATCCGCAGGCCGCGGACGACGGTGACGCGGTCCTGCGGCTCGTCGGTGTCGAGGCCGTACCAGCCCTGCGCCAGCGGGCGCCGTTCGTCGTGGTTGCCGCCCGTGACGACGACCGTGGCGCCGAGACGCTCGGCCACCGGCTCGACGAGCTCGCGCAGCGTCGCGTAGGCCTCCGGTTGGGCGCTGTCGGTGAGGTCGCCGGACAGGACGAGGGCATCGAGGCGCTCCCCCGACGCCTCGACCTTCTCGAGCGCCTTGCGCAGCTGGGCGACGGTGTCGATGTGGCCCTGCAGCAGCCCCCCACCGGCGATGAGGTGCATGTCGGACAGGTGGGCGAGGACGTGCGTCGGTGCCGGTCGGCTCCCCGTGAAGACCATGGCGCCAATGTATGCGGTGCCCGTCGTTGTGATCGGGCTCGGTGGGAGCGATGCTGGGTGGGTGTCCTCAAGCGCCCAGGGGCTCTTTCACGTCGACTTCACCGGTGAGGTCGTCTACTGGCGCGGACCCTCGCCCTTCCACTTCGTCGTCGTGCCCGAGCCCGAGCTGGCGGAGGTCGCCGCGTGGTCGTTCGCGAGCTACGGCTGGGGCTGCCTACCGGTGCGGGGGCGCCTCGGACGCACGGAGTTCCGGACGTCGTTGTTCCCCAAGGACGGTGGCTTCGTCGTCCCGGTCAAGGCCCACGTGCGCCGCGCCGAGCGCGTCGAGCTCGGCGACGTCGTGCGGTTGCGGCTGGATCTCGTCACCGACGGCGTCACAGGCTGAGGAGCGGGCCGATGCCGATCCCCCGAGCCGTCACGACGCTGAACCGGGACGTCCTCAACAAGGCGATGGTCCACCTCGCGGGGCACGGCTGGTTCGTCGAGCTCGAGCACGTGGGTCGGCGGTCCGGGCGCGTCTTCCGGGTCCCGATGATGGCGTTCGACGGCGCGGACCATGTCACCGTCGCCCTGACGTACGGGCCGCGCGTCGACTGGCTGGCCAACCTCCGCGCCGCCGGTGGCGGACGGATGCACCTGCGCGACGAGCTGCTGATGCTCGGCCCGCCGGTCTTCATCGACGAGGAGGAGGGCCTGCGACGGATGCCGCAGCCGCCGCGCGCGCTGCTGCCGGTCCTGGGCTGCCACGACTTCGTCGAGATCCCGGTTCTGGCCCGAGCTCCCTTCACCGGGTGGTGAGCTCGTGGCAGGACCCGGTCGAGGACACCGAGGCACTGGGCCGTCGAGGCCGTCGAGGGGAGGCGTCAGCGGCGCACCTGGCACTCGGGACACCAGTACAGCGTCCGCCCGGCGACGGTGCGGTCCCGCACGGGTGCCCCGCACCTGGGGCACGGCAACCCGGTGCGCTGGTAGACGAGGAAGCGACGTTCGAAGTGGTCACCGAGACGCTCGCCGGTCAGCGACTCCGTGATGGCTCGCGCCCGACCGCTGCGTCGGAGCCGGCGAGCGGCGTCGACCTGGTCCTGCATCGTCAGGATCTGCGAGAACGTCACCCCCAGCGGCATGAGGAGGACGAGGTCCTCCCAGAGGGCCTCCCAGGCCCCGCTCGACAGCTCTCGACCGGGCGTCATCGGGTCGATCGCCTGCCGGTGCAGCACCTCGCACCGGTACACGTTGCCGACCCCGGCGATGACCGACTGGTCCATCAGGAGTTCGCCGATCCCCTTGCGGCTCTTGCTGATTCGCTGAAGTGCCCGCTGGGGCTGCTGCCGGCGACGCAGCGGGTCCGGGCCGAGCGTGCCGACGATCTCACGTTCCCGGCGCGCGTCGACGACGGTGCACGTCATGGGCCCCCGCAGGTCGGCGTAGTGGGCGTCGGTCTCCAGGCGAAGCCGTATCGTCGGCAGCGGCGCCGGCACTCCGTCGGGCCCGGCCGGTCGCACCGGGAACGTGCCGATGAGGCCGAGGTGGACGTGAAGCGTCTCCGGTCCGAGGTCGACGAAGAGGTGCTTGCCGTGGGCCCGCGCCCCGTGCAGATGCTGGCCGTCGAGCCGGGCGGCATCGGCCGCGAACCGCCCCTGCGGACTCGAGGCGGCAACGACGCGGTCGGCGAACGCGCGCTCCAGGCGGGCTGCGAGGGCGTGGATCGTATGGCCCTCGGGCACGGCTCTCCTCGGTCGGGTAGGGGGACGGGTGTCTCGGACGACCGGGCGCGTCGTCGACCGCGGCGCGGTCGGCGACGCGGGGACGGCTCGCCGAGCGTCCGCGGCTACCGTATCGTTGCCACCGGGGGAACAGCAGTCGCCGGCGGCTTCCGGGAACGAGGGGACCATGGCGACTGACTCCGTTGACTCCGTGCAGGTGCGGCGGATGCGCGACGACCCGACGGACGATCCCGCCTCCGGGCTCGGGACCCCGGCCTCCGACCGGGCGCCGGCGTGGGCCGCGGTGCTGGCCGTCGTCGCCGGGGTCCTCGTCAGCGGGTACGTGGCGCAGGTCGTGACGCCGTTCATCCGCCGTGACGACTGGCCGTACCTGCTGCCGGAACACATCCCGGGCGGCTCCGGCGTCTGGCAGAAGAACCTCACCGAGGGCCGCTGGCTCAACTACGTCTGGTGGCTCGTCGTCGGCCAGCACGAGATGCCCGTCGTCGCGTCGGTGCTCTACGCCGTGGCCTACGGCGCCTTCGTCGTCGGCTTCGTGCGCCTGTTCGACGTGCGTGGCCGGGCGGCCGCAGCCCTCCTGGCTCTGGCCGTGTTCGCCTCCCCGCTGTGGGAGCGACTCGTCTACTGGCCGGCGACGCTCACCCCCTCGGCCGTCGTCGCGGCCCTCGCGGTGTGGACCCTTCCGCGCGCATCGGTGGGTCGCGGCCGCCTCGTCGTCTGGGGGTTCGTGGCGACGGTTCTCTCGGTCCTGACGTACCCGCCCCTGGCGCCCGTCGTCCTCGTCGCCGCGCTCGTCCACCTGCGCCGACGCCCCTGGCGAACGACCCTTGCCGCCTGCGCGCTCTTCGTCGTCGTCTACGGGATCGGCATCCTGACGATCTACACCTTGAACTGGATCGCCTTCCGCCACTTCGGAGTTCGCATATCAGCCTGGCGTCACCCCAACGCCGCGCACAGTCTGCACGCCCTCGTCGTCAACGCGCACCGCTACCTCGTCGACCTGAAGGGACTGGCCAAGGCGCTCGGCCCACCCTCGCTCGTCCTCGGGGCGGTCGCCGGGATCGTCGCCCTCCTCGACCCCCGGACGCGGGGTGCGTGGCTGCGCGTCCTCACCGGTCTTGCCCTCGTCATCGCCCTCGGCGGAGCCCAGACCCTCGTCACCGGGGTCACCACCAATCCCCGGGGTTTGCTCTGGGGCTGGTTGCTCGCCGTCGTGCCGGCCGGCCTGCTCCTGTCCAGCGTGAGGTGGCCCCGGCGGGTCGGCCTCGTCCTCCTCGTCGCGTTGTCGGTCGCCGGACTGGTCCAGTGGCGATCGGACGTCTCGGCCCACCAGCAGACGCGGCGTGAGTACGCCGCGATCGTCGATGCCGTGGTGGCCGCACAGCAACGCACCGGCCTGCACGACGTGGTCCTGTACCAGAACCCTGCGCAGCGTCGAACCGCCGCGGGGGGTATCACGGTCGGTACGGTGCAGATGATGCTCTACGAGTACGCCGACGTCGTCACGCACTGGTGCGCCGGGAGCCAGTGCTCCGAGCTGGCGGCGCGCGTGGGGTCCGGACCCGTGGTCCAGGTCGGGGATGCCATCGGCGTGGTCGTCCCGAGGCCGGCCACCTGGCTCTGAGGACCGCAGCCGGTTGCCGTCACCCCCGGCACGGGTGACGGCGAGCTCTCAGCGGTGGTTTCCCTCGATGCCCATGAGTCCCATGATGCGACGCAGGTCCTCGATCGAGGCGAACTCGACGGTGATCTTGCCCTTGCGTTGGCCGAGCGCGATGGCCACGCGCGTGTCGAGGTGGTCGGCCAGGCCGGAGGTGTACTCGTCGAGCTGCGGGTGCCGCGAGCCGGCGCGCGGCCGGCGCGGCTTCGGCGCCTGTCCGCCCTCACCGAGCGCGACGAGCTCCTCCACCGTGCGCACCGAGAGGCCTTCGGCGACGATGCGCTGAGCCATGCGTTCCATCGAGGCGCCGTCGGGAAGCCCGAGCAGCGCCCGGGCGTGGCCGGCACTGAGGACACCGGCTGCGACGCGGCGCTGGACGAGCGGGGGCAGCCTCAGCAGCCGCAGCGTGTTGGAGATCTGTGGCCGGGACCGGCCGATGCGGGTCGCCAGCTCCTCGTGGGAGCAGCCGAAGTCGTCGAGCAGCTGCTGGTAGGCGGCCGCTTCCTCGAGCGGGTTGAGCTGGCTGCGGTGCAGGTTCTCGAGGAGGGCGTCGCGCAGCAGGTCGTCGTCGCTCGTGTCCTTGATGATCGCCGGGATCGTCGCCTGCTCGGCCTGCTGCGACGCGCGCCAGCGACGCTCGCCCATGATGAGCTCGAAACGCTTGCCGTCGGCCTCGGCGAGCTGCTCCTCGGGGATGCGACGCACGACGACAGGCTGGAGCACCCCGATCTCGCGGATCGAGTGGACGAGCTCGCCCATGTGGTCCTCGTCGAAGACCGTCCGCGGCTGGCGCGGGTTGGGCCGGATCGAGTCGATGTCGAGCTCTGCGAACTCCGCGCCGGGAACGACCGCGAGCTGCGAACCCGTGGTGTCGGCCTCGGAGGGGGTCGGTTCCGTCACCTGCTGGCTGGGCGGCGCCGCGTCACCGGTCGCGCCGGGCCGCTGGGCGGGGCTGCCGGTCCCTGTGGTCTCGGCGGCTTCCGTGGTCTCGTCGGTCTCCACAACGGCGACGGCGACCGCTCCGCCGCCGTTCTCGTCACGCTTCTGCTCGGGGAAGAAGACGTCGACGGGCCGACCCGTCCCCCCGCTCGGTGCGCTCGGGATGAGTGCTCCCAGACCCCGACCCAGTGCCCGACGCTTCTCCGCCATTCCACATCCTCAGACCATGTCGGGCGCGGCCGTCGCGCCCGCGGTCAGTCTAGGTGCATCGCTGTGGGGACACGTGCAGGCGGCACGTCGCGCCGTATTGGGCGTTTCACGTGAAACGCACCCGCCCGCGGGAGCCCGGACGGTGCCGATGGCAGGAGGCAGTCGCTGGGACGCTTCCTGTTTCACGTGAAACAGGAGTGAGACCTGTGGCGACGCATGAGGGCCTGCGGCACCCGGAAGCACCCGTGTTTCACGTGAAACGGAAGAAGCACGGCCTGGAGAGGCCGCAGGCGGGTCAGCTTCGGCCGTCGGCGCCGCGGTCGGCGATCTCCCCCGCCGCCTCCAGGTAGGCCAGGGCGCCGCTGCTCGTGGGGTCGTACGTCAGGACCGTCTCGCCGAAGCTCGGCGCCTCCGAGACGCGGACCGACCGGGGCACCGTGGTGCGCAGGACCTGCTCCGGGAAGTGCTCACGGACCTCTTCGGCGACCTGGGCCGAGAGGCGGGTGCGCCCGTCGTACATCGTCAGCAGAATCGTCGAGACGTGCAGCGGCGGGTTGAGGTGGGCCCGGACCAGCTCGATGTTCTTGAGCAGCTGCGACAGGCCCTCGAGGGCGTAGTACTCGCACTGGATCGGGATGAAGACCTCGCTCGCGGCCACCATGGCGTTGACGGTGAGCAGACCGAGGCTCGGCGGGCAGTCGATGAGGATGTAGTCGTAGCCGTGGCCCTGCTCCCCGGCGGCCCCGATCGCCTTGTGCAGCCGCGACTCGCGGGCGACGAGGGAGACGAGCTCGATCTCGGCACCGGCGAGGTCGATCGTCGCCGGTGCGCAGTAGAGCCCCTCGACGGTGGTGCACGGCTGCACGACATCGAGCAGCGGCTTGCCGTCGACGAGCACGTCGTAGATCGAGGGCACCTCGGCGTGGTGGTCGATGCCGAGGGCGGTGCTCGCGTTGCCCTGCGGGTCCAGGTCGATGACGAGAACCGTGAGACCGGACTGGGCGAGGGCAGCGGCGATGTTCACCGTGGTCGTCGTCTTGCCGACGCCGCCCTTCTGGTTGGCGACGGTGAGGACGCGAGGTGCGGCTGGCTTCGGGAACGGCCGACCCGTCAGCTGGATGCGACGCCGTGCGTTGTCGGCGAGCTCGCGGGCCAGCGGCGTGTCCGCGTCGGCGGCCGGCAGGGCAGCCACGAGGGCCTCCCGCTCGGCGAGCCCCTCGGCGTAGGCACGGTGCCGGGCGCTCTCGTCCACAGCGTTGTCCCCAGCCGCGGACAGGCCGGGTTCCTGCGTGGAGAGCGTGTTCTCGGGCGGGTCATCCACCGCATTGTCCACAGGTCGGTCTTCCTCGTCATCGGTCTGGCTGGGCGGCCCGAGGGCCTCGGGGTGCTCGGCCTCAGGTGCTGGTGGCACCTCGTCCTGTGGTTCCGTCGGGGCCGGCTCGGACGCCAGAACCTCCACGGCTGTGGTCTGCTGGGCCGCGGCACCGGCACCGGAGCCGACGACTGCTCGTCCGGGGACCGATGCGTCGGTGGGCTGCTCCTCGAGGGCCTCCGCGGCTCCCGGCTCGGCCCGGTCGACGTCCGACCGCCCGGTCGTCGGAGCCGAAGAGCCTTCGGCGGCCGGCGTCCCCTCCTCGTCGCGCACCGGGGTGGCGAGCGTCGCGTCGACCACCACCGCCGTGGGAGCTTCCCCCACGTCGTCGCTCCTCGAGCCTGCGCCGACCGCCGGTGCGTGGTCTGTTTCACGTGAAACAGCGAGCCTTCGCGCGAGCCAACCCAGGTGACGGTGCTCCGGCGACGGTTCGGGTTCGCTGGGCCACCCCAGGTTCGTCGACATCGTCACGGGGAGTGCACCTCCGGGGATCGCGTGCGGAGGCGGTGGTGATGAGAACGGGGACGTCGCCCCGCCCACCGCCGGAAAGGTCTCGGCACGATCATGTCTGATGCGGCCGACGTCTGCTCGACGCCGGGCCGGTGCGCCGCGAACCACGCGGCCGATCGCCCCGCCGACGCGCGGAACCGGCGCTGCTCGGTGCTCGGGAGCGGAACTTGCGCCGATCCACCGCCTCCCCGATCGTCGCTCGCAGCACGATCGTCGGTTCGTCGAGGACCCCCGCGCCGTACTCCTCGACGGCCGCGTCGACGACACCGAGACGCGCCAGAGCCGTCCGGCTCTCCTCGAGCTCCCCCCTCGCCCGCAGGCCTTTCAGGGCGAGGACGCTCCCGTGCGGCGCCAGCAGCGGGAGCGTCCACTCCGCGAGCTGGAGGATGCCCGAGACGGCCCGCGCCGTGACCCACGGCGCGCGGACCACGTCCCACAGCGCCTCGGCGCGGGCCGTGTGCACGGTGACGTTGTCGAGGCCGAGGTGGGCGATGGTGCCGGAGAGCCAGCCCGTCCGTCGGGCCAGCGGCTCGACGAGGTGCAGGTGCAGGTCGGGACGGGCGATGGCGAGGGCGAGCCCGGGCAGGCCGGCGCCGGACCCGACGTCGATGACCTCTTGACCGCCGGCGTCACGCACGGGGATGGCCGTGTGCACCACTGCGCAGTTGAGGACGTGCCGGTCCCACAGGCGCGGCGCCTCCCGCGGCCCGATGAGCCCGTGGCTGATGCCGGTGTCGGCAAGCACAGCCACGAACTCCTCGGCGAGCTCGAGTCGCTCTCCGAACACCGCTGCGGCGATGCCCGGGGTGGCCGGTGGTCCGCTCGTCCAGAGCTCCTCGTCACCCACGCCGTGCTCCTCGCCCTCCGTCGCCGGCGGACGCTCGACGCGTCCCGCCGCGTTTCACGTGAAACGGGCCGCGTTCAGGCCGGGAGGATGACGACGTGACGGTGCGGCTCCGTGCCCTCGGACTCCGAGACGAGCCCCGCGGCCGCGACCTCGTCGTGGACGACCTTGCGCTCGAAGGCCGACATCGGCTCGAGGGAAGACTTCTCCCCTGTCGCCTTGACCTGCTCGATGGCGGTCTTCGCGAGGTCGACGAGGGTCGAGCGTCGCTCGGCTCGGTGCCCGGCGATGTCCAGCATGAGGCGGCTGCGCTCGCCGGTCTCGGCCTGGACCGCCAGACGGGTCAGCTCCTGGAGGGCCTCGAGCACCTTTCCGTTCGGGCCGACGAGGCGGCGCGGGACGCGCCCGTCCTCGGAGTCGACGATGGCCACTGCGGCACGGTCACCGTCGACGTCGACGTCGAGGTCCCCGTCGAGGTCGGCGATGTCGAGGAGGGTCTCGAGGAAGTCGGCGGCAACCTCACCCTCGCGCTCGAGCTGACGCACCCGCGAGGACCTGTCTGGCTTGCCCGTCTCGTCCGCCGCAGCGGGGGCGGCGTCACCGTCGTCGGTCGCCCCCTCGTCCGCCGCCTCGATCCCCGTGTCGGTCGGGTCGGTGGTCGAGTCAGCGGTCGGGTCCGTCGGGTCCGTCGCGCCGCTCGTGGTGTCGGTGGTCGTGTCGGGCGTCGTGTCGGTGGTCGTGTCGGGCGTCGTGTCGAGTGCCACGTCGCCGGTCGCCTGGGTGTCGCTCATGGGGTAACTCCTTCGTTCACCGGAGCCGGAATCTGTGGACGACTCATGTCGTCGCAGGTCAGCGGGCCGGAAGCTATGGACAAGACTGTGGATGAACGCCTCAGCGGCGGTTCTTCGGCGGGGCGGCCTTCGCGCGCTTCTTGCTCTTGGGCTGCTGCCGCTGGCCCGCCTTGGGGGCCTCCTCGACGGCGTCGCCATCGAGACCCGGCACGGTGAGCTCCTCCATGTCGCGACCCTTGCGCTTGAGGCGCTCGCGCCGCCGGGCCTCGGCCTCGGACCCGGGCGCGGGCATGTTGCGGATGACGTAGAACTGCTGACCCATGGTCCAGAGGTTCGTCGTCAACCAGTAGAGCAGGACACCGATCGGGAAGTTGATGC
>NZ_JBPGXG010000055.1:0-26211 GCF_056755255.1 Monashia sp. HAY1-5C
TCCGTCGTCGGCAGCGTCAGATGTGTATAAGAGACAGGTATGGGAGCTGACGGCTCGGTGCACCGCGCACTCGGGCACCGGGCTGAGTCCGAACTGGTTCCGAAGGAGGACGCCTGTGACTACAGCACGCGAAGCAATGACCGCCGGTGCGGAGTGCATCGGCGAGAACGACACCATCCGTGAGGCCGCCCAGCGACTCAAGGAGCTGCAGGTGGGCTCGCTGCCGATCTGCGGGACCGACGACCGGCTCAAGGGCATGGTCACGGACCGTGACATCGTCATCAAGGTCGTCGCCGAGGGACTCGACCCCGAGTCGACGACGGCGGGCTCACTCGCCGAGGGCAAGCCCGTGACCATCGGTGCGGACGACTCCCTGGAAGAGGCGCTGCGCACCATGAGCGAGCACCGGGTGCGGCGCCTCCCGGTGATCGACGGCCATCAGCTGGTCGGCATGCTCAGCCAGGCCGACCTGGCGCGGGCACTGCCCGACGATGCGGCCGGCGACCTCGTCAAGGCCATCTCGGAGGGCTGAGACGCCGGTCGCGACGACGCTCGGCGTCGCGACCGGCACCGGCGGTGGGCCTGGGCAGCACGACGGCGCGCCCCCACCGCCGGTGCCGTCGCGCGCCGGCGTCCGCGTCGACCATCGCCCGTCGGGCCCTGACGGCGTTGCGGGCGGTGGTCCCGTTCGCGCAGGGCTTGTCAACGGGCTCGGCAGGGGAGTCCACTGAGATCGCATCTCCACGTGGTCGTGAAGCAGTCCGCGGCCCTGGGTTCCGACAAAGGAGCACACGTGCGATCGCTTCGAAGGATCCCGCTCGTCGGGGTGGCGGTGGCCGCCCTGGTGACGAGCGCCGGCATCGCCTCCTCGGCGGCCGGCACCAGCGGTGGGAGCACCGCGCTGCCCGGCAGCCTGCCGACCTGGGCCACGGCGGCCCACCGGGTCGGCCCGGCCAGTGGTTCACAGCGGGTCGGATTCCGCGTCTACCTGCGCAACCACGACGCCGCGGGCGCCATGGCGTACGCCCGTGCCGTCTCGACCAAGGGCAGCGCGCTCTACGGCAAGTTCCTCACTCCCGCCCAGTTCCGTGCCAGGTTCAGCCCGACGGACGCCGACGTCGCGCGGGTCGAGTCGTGGCTGCGCAGCCAGGGCTTCACGGTCGGCGTCGTCCCCGACAACAACAAGTACGTCGAGGCGGTCGGCACGGTCGCGGCGGCGTCGACGGCGTTCCACACCTCCTTCGCGACGTTCCGCTACAAGGGCCAGACGATGCGGTCGAACACGTCCGCCCTGTCGGTGCCCTCCGCGCTGAGCTCGATCCAGGGAGTGATCGGGCTGGACGAGTCGGCCAACCTCGTCCACACCGACGCATCGCCGCCCGCGGGGTTCCGCAACGCCCCGCCGTGCTCGCAGTACTGGGGCCAGAAGACGATCTCGAACACACCCACCCCCGACGGCACGGTGCTGACACCCGGCCCGTGGTCGGACAACGCGGCCGGCACCGTGACGGCCCACTCCGTCACGGCCTTCGCCCCGTGCGGGTACGCCGGTACCCAGCTGCAGGGCGCGTACGGCCTGACCGGGGCGATCCGCTCGGGCAACGACGGGACGGGCGTGACCGTGGCCGTCATCGACGCCTACGCCTCGCCGACCGTCGTCAACGACGTGACCGAGTACTCACGCCGGCACGGTCTCCCGCCGATCGCCGGGCACTTCAGCCAGGTCGTCGCACCGGGCACCTTCGTCCGCCCGCAGAACCCCCGACAGGACCCGGAGGGCTGGAGCGGCGAGGAGACCCTGGACATCGAGGCCGTGCACACCATGGCCCCGGGTGCAGACATCGTCTACGTGGGCTCGCCGAACAACTACCGCGACCTCGACGCCGTCATGAACAGGGTGGTCGACCGGCACCTGGCCGACATCGTCACCAACTCCTACGGGTACGCCGGCGAGGCGCTGCCTCCCGGCTACGTCAAGCCGCAGGAGGACACGTACATCCAGGCGGCAGCGGAGGGCATCAGCCTGTTCTTCTCCTCGGGCGACAGCGGCGACGAGACCTTCGGCGACGCCTCCGCCACGCCGAGCCCCGACTGGCCGGCGTCGAGCCCGTGGGTCACCGCGGTCGGCGGGACCTCGATGGGCGTGACGCAGGCCGACACCCGCCTGTTCGAGCTCGGCTGGCAGACGGGAACCAGCACGTGGAGCAGGACGACGTCGTCGTGGGGACCGCTGTCCTACCTCTACGGTGGCGGCGGCGGGACCAGCCGGCTGTTCGCCCAGCCGTGGTACCAGCAGGGCGTCGTGCCGAACAGCATCGCGACCTACCACGGGACCGCCCCGGCGGCGCGCGTCGTCCCTGACGTCTCGGCGCTCGGTGACCCGAACACCGGGATGCTCGTCGGGCAGACCCAGCGGTTCTCCGACGGCACCTACTACGACGAGTACCGGATCGGGGGCACGAGCCTGTCCTCGCCGCTGTACGCGGGCATGTTCGCCCTGGCCGTCCAGAACCACGGCAGCTACGGGCTGGCGAACCCGGCCCTGTACGCGGCCCGCACCGTGTCGTACGACGTGACGAAGAGCCTCCGCTCGACGTACCCGGGAGCCATCCGGGTCAACTTCGTCAACTCCGAGAACGGCACCGACGGATACACCTACATCACCCGCACCTTCGACTGGGACGAGCCCCTGACGATCCACGTCAGGCCCGGCTACGACGACGTCACCGGTGTCGGGTCACCTGCCGGAACCGCCTGGTTGAGCGCGGTCAGCGGCTACGGAGGCTGAGCCTGCGACCGGGTCACCCGGTCGCCCTCGGAGGGTCCGCCGCTCAACCCGAGCGGCGGACCCGCCCTCCGGCCGGGAAGTCGGGCTAGGTTCGTGAGCATGGTCGACGAAGCTGCGGCCGTGAGGCCGACCACCGTTCCCGATGTCGTCATCGTCATGGGGGTGTCCGGCAGTGGCAAGACGACGGTTGCCAAGGGCATCTCCACCGTCATGGGGTGGGAGTTCGCCGAGGGGGACGCGTTCCACTCGGAGGCAAACGTCGCGAAGATGCGGAGCGGGCAGGCGCTCACGGATGCGGACCGCTGGCCCTGGCTCGAGTCGATCGGCAGCTGGATCAGCGCCAAGGAGGCGGCGGGGGAGTCGGCCGTCGTGACCTGCTCGGCGCTGCGCCGCGCCTACCGCGACCTCCTGCGTCGCGACCGCCCGCACGTGCGCTTCCTGCATGTCACCGCCGCCCCGGACGTCATTCGCGACCGCATGGAGCATCGTGCGGGGCACTACATGCCGGCCTCACTCCTGCCCAGCCAGATCGCGACGCTCGAACCGTTGGACGACGACGAACCGGGTACCACGGTGACGAACGAGGGCACCGCAGCCCAGGTGCTCGCCCGAGCCCTGTCCGCCCTCGGTCTGCGAAAGGACACCACGGCATGATCCTGCACCCGACTACTGCACCCCAGTCCTTCGTCCTCGCCCTGCCGGCGGATCCCCCGAAGGTGCCCTACGCGGGTGACGGGCAGCTCGTCGCCGCCTGCATCCTCGGCATCCTCGCCGTCGTCCTGCTCATCACCGTCGCCAAGGTCCACCCCTTCCTGTCGCTCATGCTCGGCTCGGCCGTCCTCGGCGCCGTGGCGACCATGCCGCCGGGCGACATCGTCGCGAGCTTCCTCGACGGCTTCGGCAGCACGGCCGGCTCCGTAGGCGTCCTCATCGCCCTCGGGGCCATGATCGGCAAGCTGCTCGAGGACTCCGGCGGTGCCAATCGCATCGTGTCGACCATGGTGGGCCGCGTCGGGCCCGGGCGGCTGCCGTGGGTCATGGCGGCGATCGCAGCGATCCTCGGCCTCCCGCTGTTCTTCGAGGTCGGGGTCGTCCTCCTCGTCCCGGTCATCATCCTCGTGGCCCGCCGGACCGGCCTGTCCCTGATGCGCATCGGCATCCCCGCCCTCGCCGGACTGTCCGTCCTGCACGGTCTGGTGCCACCGCACCCGGGACCGCTGACGGCGATCGGCCTCCTGAACGCCGACCTCGGCCGAACCCTGCTCTACGGCATCATCATCGCCATCCCGACGGTCATCGTCGCGGGGCCCGTGCTCGCCCGCTACGTGGATCGCTGGGTCCCCAAGTTCGTCGACACCGAGACGCGAGTTCCGGTGACGGTCGCGAGCGGCGCCGGGGCCGCAGGGGTCGGGGATCGGCGCGAGCCCGAGGGCGTCCGGGCCGGCGGGGATCCCGCACGGCCGGGCCCCCAGGCGGCACGAGGCGCGCCGGGCAACGAGGATGCCGCGCGCACGGCCCGGCGGACCGGGCCCGTCGCCACGTTCGACGACCTCGAGGCCCCCTTGGCGCCGGGCCGGCGACGGGTGTCCTTCGGCGCCGCCATCGTCGGCATCACCCTGCCTGTGGCGCTCATGCTCATCGACGCCATCACCAAGCTCCTCGTGACCGACGCGAAGAGCGGTGTCCGCAAGGTCGTCGACTTCTTCGGCACCCCCACCGTCGCCCTCCTCATCGCGGTCCTGTTCTGCTACCTGGCGCTGGGCCTGCGCTCCGGCATGACGAAGGAGGAGGCCAGCGGGTCGGTGGGCGCGAGCCTCCCGCCGATCGCAGCGATCATCCTCATCGTCGCCGCCGGTGGCGGCTTCAAGCAGACGCTCATCGACGCCGGCGTCGGCAACGTCATCAAGGACTGGGCCACCGGGGTCAACATCTCCGTGCTCCTGCTCGGCTGGCTCGTCGCCGTGCTCATCCGGCTCGGCACCGGGTCGGCCACGGTGGCGACCATCACCGCGGCGGGGATCGTCGGCCCGCTCGCGTCCACGCTCAGCACCAGCCACCTGGCCCTCCTCGTCCTCGCCATCGGGTGCGGCTCGCTGTTCTTCAGCCATGTCAACGACGCCGGGTTCTGGCTCGTCAAGGAGTACTTCGGCCTGACGGTGGGGGAGACGATCAAGTCGTGGTCCGTGATGGAGACCGTCATCTCGGTCGTCGGCTTTGCGCTGGTCATGGTGCTGAGCATCGTCGTGTAGCTCCCATGCCTCGGGCTCACCACAGGTGCGAGGTCCCGTGGGCGATGTTGTAGTACATGCCGATGTGCGTGTAGAAGTTCATCGCGCCGAACAGGAGGAAGACCGCGCCACCCACGAACCAGGAGCGAACGGCCCAGAGCAGCAAGGCTGCTCGGTCGGTGAGCTGGGCGACGGCGAACAGCAGCGCACCGATCGCGACGATGCCCCACAGGCCGCCGAGGAACAGCGCCTCGAGAAGCGGCAGGTGGCCGACGCGTCCACTGATCGGCTCCTCCGGCGGAGCGGCGCCGAGCTGGAAGCGGACGAAGGTGATGGCCAGCACGCCCATCGCCAGGCCGAGCGCGCCCACGAAGACGGCGACCGGCTTCAGGGCCCGCAGGGCCGCCGTGCCCGCCGCATCCGCATCGCCTGCGAACAGCGTCCGGTGACGCCACAGGTAGACGGCCGCGAACAGGAGCAGGGCACCGAAACCAGCCGCGGGCTGGCCGAAGGCGATGTTGGCGTACTCGAAACCGTCACCGCCGAACGGCCAGGTCACGGTGGTGTGCAGCCCGAGCACGAGAAGGAGCAGTCCCGTGACGCCGAAGAAGGCGGCCCACCCCTCGCTGTCGATGCGCTTGCCGCGGATGAGATGGACCAGGAACCAGGCGAAACCCAGTAGCCCGGCTCCGGCGCTGATGGCGACCAGCTCGTTGTAGACGATCATGTCGTCCGTCCTCCTGTCTTCGACGGACGGGGACTCGGCCGTCTGTCGTTGCGTTGTCTGTCGTGGTGTCTTCTGCGTTGCAATTCCTGTTGGGGCGGTTGGGTGCCCGCGGTGCGGGCACCTCTGTGGCCGAGCGCAACTCGGTCAGCGACGGTGTGCATGCGTCTCCGCCCGGGCCGCGCGACGGTCCGCCTCGACCCGCTGCACGGGGGGATCGTCGCGGGTCGCGTCGATGACGCCGACGACGAACCAGGCGACGACGAAGACGATGGCGATGACGGCCGGGACGAGTGCCTCGCCGGGGGTCATGATGGGCTCCTTCCTGGTGAGGACGTCCCTCACCATTATCGCTACAGTAGGTGTAGCGATAATGGTCTCTCATTTGTTCCCGGAAGGAGCGGCATGACGCCTGCACGCGGTCGACCCCGCGACCCGAACACGGACCGCCGGATCGCCGGGGCCGCCCTGGAGCTGCTGCAGGAGCAGGGGGCCGATGGTGTCCACATCGACGCCGTCGCGTCCCGGTCCGGTGTCGCCCGCACCACCGTCTACCGGCGGTACGAGAACCGGGAGGCGCTCATGGGGGCGACCCTCGCCCTGCTGGGCGACGCGCCCGTGCCGGCGCCGGACCTGCCCGTCGAGGCGAAGGTGCGCTGGGTCCTCGAGCAGGCGCTCGACCTCGTGGAGAGGCAGCTCGGCCGCGGGGCGGTCGCGTCCGTGCTCGCCGACTCGGACCCGGCGTTCAGCGCGGCGCTGCGAGCCCTCCTCGTGGCCCGGCTGGAGTCACTCCAGGTCGAGATCGACGCGGACATCGCGGCCGGCCGGATCCGACCCGGCACCGACGGCGAGGCGCTCGCCGGCCTCGCCTTCGGTGCCTACCTCGGGGAGCTGCTGCAGCACGGCCGGGCTCGGCGCGGGTGGGCCGACCGCGTGGTCGACCTGTTGATGCAGGGCCTTCGTCCGCCGTCCGCCTGACCGCCGCGGCCTCCGGCCGGCGCGGTGAACTTCTGCGGATGCCCTCTTGACGGCGGCTGCACCGGGGTCGACACTGTGTCGAACCGGTTCGACAGAAAGCGAGAGGTGAATGACGACCATCGGGGACGTAGCCCGGCACGCGGGTGTCTCGCGCAGCACGGTCTCGTACGCCTTGTCCGGCAAGCGGACCATCTCGCCCGACACGCGCCAGCGGATCGAGCAGGCGATCACGGAGCTCGGGTTCACGGTGAACGCCGGGGCCCGCGCGCTCGCGACGTCGCAGACGATGGTGCTCGGGCTGCTCCTGCAGTTCCACCAGGACGAGTTCGCCCCGGCGATGCTGCAGTACATCCTGCCGATCTCCACCCGGGCTCGCGAGCTCGGCTACGACATCCTCATGGTCACCGACCCGGACGGGGAGTCGGCCATCCACCGGATCGCCGACTCCAACATGGTCGACGGCATCGTCCTGCTCGACGTCACGGCCGCCGACCCGCGGCTACCGGCGCTGCGCTCGGTGGCGAAGCCGAGCGCACTGATCGGCCTGCCCCGCGACACCGCTGGTCTGGACGTCATCGACCTCGACTTCGGCGAGGCGGCCCGCATGCTCGTCGACCACCTGCACGAGCGCGGTCATCGCGAGCTCATGCTCATCGCGCCTCCGCTCCACGTCGTCGAGCGTGGCGGCACGTACGCCTGGCGCTTCCGCGATGCGGCCGTCGAGCGGGCGGCCCGCTACGGCCAGCAGATCCACGTGTACCACGGCGAGTCCCGGGGTCCGGCGATCGCCAGCACCGTCAACGGCATCCTCGACGCGCACCCCGGCGCGACAGGGCTCATCGTCCACAACGACGCCACGATCGCCGCCTTGCCGGCCATCCTGCGTGACCGTGGGGTGCGCGTCCCGGAGGACCTCAGCGTCGTCAGCCTGTACTCGCGCGACTTCGGCGAGGAGTTCTCCCTCCCGTTCACGGCTGTCGAGTCGGCCGCCGCCGAGCTCGGCAACAGGGCCGTCTCGCAGCTCATCGCCCGGATCACGAACGCACCGGAGGCGGGCCCGCCCATCGTCCGGTTCGTCGCCCCGGTCCTGCGCGACCGCGGCAGCACCCGCTAGGCGGCCTCCATCGCCGACCCCTTGCCGGTGACGTCGGTATCGAACCGGTTCACCACCACTCCAACCACAAAGATGTGAAAGGACAGCACATGCGCACCACACCACCGGTCCGGCGGACGTCAGGCATCCTCCTCGCGACAGCCGTGGCCGCGTCCCTCGCGGCCTGCGGCGGTTCGGCGGGCTCAGCCTCCCCCTCCGGCGGGCCTTCCGCGGCGGTCACGACGATCGGCTTCTGGGACCCCTACCCCCAGTACGACGACACCTCGGACTGGGCCAAGTACGTCCAGGCGTGTGCGCCGGCGGGCGCCACCATCAAGCGGACCGCTGCCCCCAACACCGACCTCATCAACAACCTGACCACGGCCGTCCGCGAGGACCACGCCCCCGACGTCGTGTTCCTCGACAACCCGGCGGTCCCCGAGGCGTCGGCCTCCGGGCTGCTCGTCCCGATCGACCAGGTCGGCATCACGGCGACGGACGCCGACGCCAACCTCGCCGGGCCGGGCACGGTCGACGGCAAGACCTACGGTGTGCCGATCGGGGCCAACACGCTCGGGCTCTACTACAACAAGGCCGTCCTCAAGGACGCAGGCGTCGACCCGACGAGCATCACGGACTGGCCCAGCCTCAACGCCGCGCTGCAGAAGGTCACGGCCGCGGGACACAAGGGCATCACCTTCGCCGGGCTGCCCGGCGAGGAGGGCACGTTCCAGTTCCTGCCGTGGTTCTGGGGGGCCGGCGCGAACCTCAAGGACGTGGGCTCGGCGCAGGCCACGCAGGCAGGCCAGCTCGTCTCGGACTGGGTCGCCAAGGGCTACGCCCCGAAGTCGGCCACCACCGACAACCAGTCGGCGTCGTGGGACCTGTTCCTCACCGGCGACTACGGTTTCGCGGAGAACGGCTCGTGGTTCGCGGCGGCGGCCGCGAAGCAGAAGTTCCCCATCGCGATGATGCCGATCCCCGGCAAGGGCGGTCAGGCGGCGCCCGTCCCGACCGGGGGCGAGTTCGGTGTCGTGCCGCTGCACAAGGACAACAGCTCGGGCCACTACGCCGCCGCCAAGCACGTCATCAGCTGCCTCCTGGGCGCGGACCAGCAGATCAAGACCGACAACATGCTGGGCTACTTCACTGCCAGCAAGGCCACGCGCGAGAAGCAGATCGCGTCCACACCGGTCTACAAGCCGTGGGCCGACGCGATCAACAGCGCCCAGGGCCGCACGACCGACCTCGGGACGGACTACCTCAAGACGTCGGCGGCGCTGTCAGAAGCGGAGCAGACCGCCCTCAACGCCGCCGGCGACTCGGCCAAGGTGGCCGAGGCCTTCAAGACCGCCGCCCAGGCGGCGCAGGGCTGAACCCGCCACGGGGTGGGCGGCAGCGTCCGCCCACCCCGAGCACCAGCAGCAGGAGTTCCCCATGAGCCAGCACACCGCGACACCCATCCAGCAGGTCGGACAACGGGCCACGCCGACAGCCGACCGCACCGCATCGCGCCCCCGAGGGCGCCAACGGCGCCGGCAGCGGGTCGCCGGGATGCTCTTCGTCGCCCCCATCGTCATCTACCTGGTGGTCTTCTACGCCTACCCCCTCGTCGTCAACGTCTCGATGAGCCTGCGGCGCTTCACCCGGGCGACGTACGTCACGGGCGAAGCGCCCTTCGCGGGGCTGGACATCTACAAGCAGGTCATCGGCTCGCCGCACTTCTGGCCGACGGTGCAGCACACCGCCGTCTTCGTCGTCGTCTCGCTCGTCTTCCAGTACGCGATCGGCCTGGCGCTGGCCACCTTCTTCTACCGCAGCTTCCCGCTCTCGACCGTTCTGCGTGGCCTGTTCCTCGTGCCGTGGCTGCTGCCGATCATCGTCTCGGCCACGACGTGGCAGTGGATGATGGACGCCGACTCGGGGATCCTCAACCGCCTGCTCGGGGTGGTCGGCATCGACCCGGTCTGGTGGCTCAACGCCGACAACTCGTTGTGGGCGGTGACCCTGGCCAACATCTGGCTCGGCGTGCCCTTCAACCTCGTCATCCTCTACTCCGGGCTGCAGAACATCCCCAAGGACCTGTACGAGGCCGCAGAGCTGGACGGGGCCGGACCCTGGCGGCGGTTCCGCTCGATCACCTTCCCGCTGCTCCGACCGGTCACGGCGATCACCCTGCTGCTCGGGTTCGTCTACACCCTCAAGGTCGTCGACATCATCTGGATCATGACGACCGGCACCGGGTCGTCGCAGACGCTCGCCACCTGGGCGTACGGCATGGCCTTCGGCAAGGGGACGTCGGCCGTCATCCAGTACTCGCAGGCGTCGGTGGTGGGGACGATCCTGCTCCTCACGGCCCTGCTCATGGGTCTGGTCTACCTGGCCGTGCAGCGGCACGAGGAGGCCTGAGGTGCGAACCGTCGACCGCAGGTGGTGGAAGACCGCCATCGGCCTGGTCCTGACCGCCGTGATGCTCTTCCCGCTCTACTGGATGGTCAACGTGTCGTTCACGCAGCGTCAGGCCATCCGGCAGGGCGACCTCGTCCCGCGGGCGTTCACGCTGGACAACTACGCCGTCGTCCTTCGCGACCAGCTTCCCTACCTCGGGACCAGCCTGCTCGTCGGGGTCGGCACGGTGGCGCTGACGCTGGTCATCTCCGCGCCCGCCGCCTACGCCCTGTCGTCCCTGTTCGTCCCCGGGCGTCGCCTCTTCAACTTCGTGCTCATCGTCGCGCAGATGGTCCCGGCCGTCGTCATGGCGCTCGGGTTCTACACCATCTACGTCCAGCTGGGCGTCCTCGACACCGTCCCGGGACTCGTCATCGCCGACTCGACCATCGCGATCCCGTTCGCCGTCATGCTCTTCGAGACGTTCATGGCCGGCATCCCGCGCGAGCTGCTCCAGGCGGCTGCCGTCGACGGGGCGTCGAGCTGGGCGACGTTCCGCCGCGTCGTGCTGCCCATCTCGCGGAACGCGGCCGTCACGGTCTCGCTCTTCGCCTTCCTCTGGGCCTGGTCGGACTTCATCTTCGCCTCCACCCTGAACCGGGAAGGCGGACGGCTGAGGCCGATCACGATGGGCCTCTACGACTACATCGGCTCCCAGAACCAGGAGTGGGGGCCGCTCATGGCGACGGCGGTCGTCGCCTCGATCCCGACCGCAATCCTCCTCGTCGTCGCCCAGCGGTACGTCGCCGCCGGCGTGACGGCGGGAGCCGTCAAGGACTAGGACCAACGATCTCGATGCCCCCCCGCGACTCCACGACCCTCAGCGGCCGCGACCCCCAGCCTTCGGCGCCGGCCGAGGACCTCGGGTTCGACGTCCGGGAGATCCCCTTCTCCCGGCGTGGCAGCTGGCTCAACCTCTCTCCGGTGACGGCCCTGCACCGGACGACCGACACCATCCACCTCGTCTCGCACCGCAACGGGTTCCACGGCGTCCTGGCCCTGAGCCCCGAGGTCGACGGCACGCCCGTCGACGCGGAGTGGGTCGCAGACCCCGCGCGCTTCACCTGGCGGAGCGAGCACGGCACCGTGGACGCGGCCTTCGCCGGGGACGACGTGCTGCGGCTGCGCGGGGTGGGGCTGGCCCTTCGTGTCGCCGACGCCGCGGCGGCACTGACGCCGTTCACGGGCACCTACCTGTTCACCGACCCGAGCGACGGCGCAGCCGTGTTCACCAGCTACGAGACCGGGCACCGCTACCGGGTCCGCGTCCTGCACGGCGCCTGCGACACCGAGGGGGCCGAGGCGCTGGGGACGGCGTCCCGCTCGGTGCTCGTCGGCGCGGACGGCGAGCCCTGGGAGGCCGAGGTGCGGGAGGCGACGTCGCAGCAGACGTCCACCGCCGGCCCGTCGTTCGAGGAGGTGGTGAGCGCCTCGTGGACGGACTTCCGGGAGTACCTCGACGCCGTCGCCCCCTGGCGCGACGAACGGACCCCGGCCGCGGCCCGCGCAGCCTACGTGCTGTGGTCGGCCACCGTGGCGGGCAGCGGGCTGCTCCGCCGGGAGTCCGTGCTCATGTCCAAGCACTGGATGGACAAGCTGTGGAGCTGGGACCACTGCTTCAACGCCCTGGCCCTGGCGCCGGGAGCCGTGGACGCCGCCGTCGACCAGTTCCTCGCACCCTTCGACCACCAGGACACCTGCGGAGCGCTGCCCGACTCCGTCACCCACTCGGAGGTGCTCTACAACTACGTCAAGCCGCCCATCCACGGGTGGGCCCTCCGGCGGCTGCGCGCCCGGAGCGAGCGCGCACTCACCCGCCCCGAGCTCGAGCAGATCCACACGGGCCTGGCCCGGTGGAGCAGCTTCTGGCTGGACCACCGCCGCCGGCCGGGGCACGAGCTGCCCTACTACCAGCACGGCAACGACAGCGGCTGGGACAACGCGACGACCTTCGACGTGGACCGCGTCGTGGAGGCGCCGGACCTCGCTGCCTTCCTCGTCCTCCAGCTCGACGTGCTCGCCGAGCTCTGCGACGAGCTCGGCCACCCGTCCTCGGAGTGGCGGGGCGCTCGTGACCGGCTGCTGGCCGCCCTCCTCGAACAGCTCTGGACCGGAAGGGAGTTCATCGCGCGCGGGGTGCTCTCAGGTCGGGCGAGCACGTCGACCAGCCTGCTCAACCTGCTGCCCCTCGTCCTCGGCCCATACCTGCCGGCAGAGATCCGTGACCGGCTCGCGGCTCGCGTCGAGGAGCACCTCACCGAGCACGGGCTCGCGACGGAGCCGGTGACGTCGGCCCGCTACGAGGACGACGGCTACTGGCGTGGGCCGATCTGGGCGCCGTCGACCGCGCTCATCGAGGACGGACTGCGCGTCAGTGGAACGACCGAGCTGGCCGACACCGTGAGTGCCCGGTTCCGCGCGCTGTGCGAGCGTTCCGGTTTCGCCGAGAACTTCGACGCCCGCAGCGGCGCCGGCCTGCGGGACCGCGCCTACACGTGGACGGCCGCGGTCTACCTGCTGTTCGCCGCCGACCACGTCCGAGGGTCTGCCGCCTGACACGCCCGGGCTCCGGCGCGGTCGTCAGGCGAGACCGACCAGGACCTGCGTACGGCGGGCGCCCGCCGGCCTCCCCGTGCCCAGCGGTGCACTCGACGGTGCGATGGGTATGTCGACCTCGTTCCGTTGGCGACCCGTAGGGAGCACGACCATGACTGACAACGTGAGCTCGACCCTGACGGACCTGTGGCGCTCGATCGTGCTGTTCGCCCCGAAGTTCGTGGCCTTCCTCGTCATCCTGCTCGTCGGCTGGCTCATCGCCAAGGCGATCGGCAAGGCGGTCGACAAGGTGCTCGAGCGGGTCGGCTTCGACCGCGCCGTCGAGCGCGGCGGCATCGAGAAGGCCTTGGCGCGCAGCCGGTACGACGCGTCCACGATCGTCGGCAAGCTCGTCTACTACGCGCTGCTGCTGTTCGTCCTGCAGCTGGCGTTCGGGGTCTTCGGGCCGAACCCGATCAGTGACCTGATCACCGGAGTGATCGCGTTCCTGCCCAAGGCGATCGTAGCGATCATCATCGTCGTGGTGGCCGCGGCCATCGCGGCCGCGGTGCGTGATCTGATCGGAACGGCGCTGGGGGGCCTGTCCTACGGGCGCGTGCTGGCCACCATCGCCAGCGTGTTCATCCTGGGTCTGGGGATCATCGCGGCGCTCAACCAGGTCGGCATCGCCACCACGGTCACGACCCCGGTGCTCATCACGGTGCTCGCCACCATCGGCGGCATCCTCGTCGTCGGCGTCGGTGGTGGGCTGGTGCGCCCGATGCAGTCACGCTGGGAGCAGTACCTGGAGCGGATGTCCCACGAGTCGGGCCGCATCCGTGAGCAGGTGCAGCAGTCGTCGCGTCGCGAGCAGGCCGGCGCGGTCCGCGACCCGTACGACCCGTACGACCCGTACGAGGCGCCGGCCGGCGCCGGTGCAGCCGGCTCGTCCTCGTGGTCCTCCACGGTCGACGACGAGGTCCCGCCGCCCACACGCTCGCAGGCGAACGACGACGTGTACCAGGCTCGGCCCGCCGGGGGCTCGGCGCCCGCTGGGGGCTCGACCGAGGTGTACGGCACCGAGGGTGGGTACGATCCCCGGCACTGAAGGCACAAAAACCCCCTCGTGCGGTCGTCGGGGGTGGCGAGAGGTCCGAACGCCGGCAGGTGGGCCGGCGCGTCTGCGGCGGGGAGCGCTCCCGAGCCCACCGTCGTACGTACGGCCCTCGTGACCGTCTCGGCCGTCCACCCTCGCGGTCCTCGAGCCACGGCGCCGGACTCCCGGGACCGTTCCCGCCGTCGCGGTACGGCGGTATGCGGCTCGGGGGAGGTGGCGCCGGGGCGACGCTCTCCTCCGGCCATTCGGCGACGACGATCGCCTCGAACTCGGCCCGGACCAGGTCCGGGTCCGAGCAGACCAGCTCGAGGAACCGGTCCGCGTCGGTCCGAGTGGTGCTGTGGTCACCGACGCCGGAACACGGTGAGGTGGCTCGCAGCAGCATGTCGACACCTCCATCAACGCCTCGACGCTGCGGATGCTCGTTCATCGACCCGATCCCGGGGAGTGGGATCTCTGGTGCGTGGACTAAATCTCATATAGCACTCGGCATCGAGCGGTGGCAAGAGGGCCCCGGGGGTGCTTCGGGGTGGCGCACAGCGCGCCGGCGGGCGCGCCCGGGCGGGTTGGTCACCCGGCCCGAGCGCACGCCCCGCAGGTCATTCCGAGACGCCGTCCCAGGCCTCGAAGTGGACGACCTCGGCGGCCTGACGCAGCGATGTGAGGGTCTCCTCCTTCACCGGCACGTCGGTGTCGGTGACGACATAGCCCAGCTCACCGTGCGTCGCGAGGGACTGCCCGACGATGTTGGCGCCGGCTTCGGCAAGCCGGTTGTTGATCGAGGCGAGCACGCCCGGCACGTTCCGGTGCAGGAGGGCCACCCGGAAGGCACCCTCGCGTGGCGCCGGCGCCACCTGGGGCAGGTTGACCGACAGCGCGGTGGCGCCCGTGGCCAGGTAGCCGGTGAGCTTGCCCGCCACGAACGAGCCGATCTCCTCCTGCGCCTCCTTCGTCGAGCCTCCCACGTGCGGCGTGAGGATGACGTTGTCGAGCCCGCGCAGGGGCGAGTCGAACGGGTCGCCCTGGGCCTTGGGCTCGATCGGGAACACGTCGATCGCCGCGCCCGACAGGTGCCCGCTGAGGATGTGGTCTCGCAGGGCCTGGTCGTCGACCACCATGCCGCGCGAGGCGTTGATGAACACCGAGCCGGGCTTCATCCGGGCGAACTGCTCGGGCCCGAACAGGCCGGCGTTCCCGGGCCGGCCGTCGACGTGGATGCTGACGAAGTCGGACTCCTCGAGCAGCTCGTCGAGCGAGCCCATGCGGCGCGCGTTGCCGTGCGCGAGCCGGTCGGCGGTGTCGAAGAAGACGACGCGCAGGCCGATGGCCTCGGCGACGTTGGACAGCTGCGTGCCGATGTTGCCGTAGCCCACGATGCCGAGCGTGCGGCCACGCGTCTCGTAGGCGCCCTTGGCCGACTTGTCCCAGATCCCGTCGTGCATCCGCTGGGTCTTCTCGGGGAGCCGGCGGGCCAGCGCGAGGATCTCCCCGATGACGAGCTCGACGACGCTGCGCGTGTTGGAGAACGGGGCGTTGAAGACGCCGATGCCGAGCTCGGTCGCCCGCGTCAGGTCGACCTGGTTGGTGCCGATGCAGAAGCAGCCGATGGCGCGCAGGTCGGGGGCCGCGTCGAGGACCGCGCGGGTGACCTTGGTGTTGGACCGGATCCCGAGCACGGCGACCCCCTGCAGGGCCTCGACGAGCTCGGCCTCGTGCAAGGACCCGGGTCGGACCTCGACGTCGAACCCGTGACGGCGGAACGTCTCCGGGGCGACGGGGTGGACGTTCTCCAGCAGCAGTACCTTCACGCTTGTCTCCTCTGGCCTCCCGTCAGCGCGGGACGGCCGTACTCATGGTGCTGTCGGTCTCAGGGTGCCCCAGCCGGCGGCCGGGACGTGGTCTCGTGCGCCCGGTGAGACGGGCTCGAGCCCGGGCGCGGGAGGGTGCAGGGTGCGGGTCAGCAGCTCCCCGGTGTGCTCGAGGTGGCGGCGCATCGCCGTCTCGGCGTCGGCTCCCCGGCGGTCGAGGATCGCGGCGACGATCGGTTCGTGCTCGGCACAGATCTCCGGCAGCGTCCGCCCGGCTGCGGTGGTCGGCGGGCCGAGCAGGGCCGTCGTGGCTCGCAGTCGGTCGATGATCGCGGCGGCGCGCTGGTTGCCCCCCGCCCGCATCAGACGGTCGTGCAGGGTGTGGTCGGCGACCCAGAACCGGTCCTCGGCCGTCGTCGCCGCCGTCATCGCCTCGAAGGCTGCACGGATGCCGGCGTGCTCGGCCTCGCCGCCGTGCTCCGCTGCACGGCGGGCCGCGACCGGCTCGAGCGCGAGACGGATGTCGATGATCTCGTCGATGTCGTGGGCCTGCGGGGTCAGGACCCGGAACCCGCGGTTGCGGTTGATCTGCACGAGGCCGGCCTCCGCCAGTCGCAGCAGCGCCTCACGGACCGGGCTGCGGGACACCCCGAGGAGGTCCGCGAGCTGGTACACGGAGTACGTGTCGTCCGGGACGAGCTCGCCGGCGATGATGCCCGCGCGCACGGCGTCGACGACGGCGTCGGCAAGAGAGGACGCGCCGTGCGGGAGGGACAGCCGGACCATGAGTAACATGTTACCCATGGTCGAACCCTCCGCCGACGTGGTGTCCGCCCTGGCCGGCGCCGGGCTCGAGGTCCGGGCGGACGCGGGGACCCGCAGCATGTACGCCTCGGACGCCTCGTTGTACCGCATCCCACCCCTGGCCGTCGTGCGCCCACGTGGCGTCGAGGACGTCGCTGCCACCCTCGCCGTGGCCCGCGAGACGGGGGTCCCCGTCACCTCGCGAGGCGCCGGGACGTCCGTGGCGGGCAACGCCGTCGGACGCGGCGTCGTGCTCGACTTCTCCCGGCACATGAACCGGGTGCTGTCGGTGGACCCCGACACGCGTACGGCGGTGGTGGAGCCGGGAACGGTCCACGCCGTGCTGCAGCGGGCGGTCGCCCCCCACGGTGTCCGGTTCGGGCCCGACCCCTCGACGCACCCGCGCTGCACGATCGGGGGGATGATCGGCAACAACGCGTGCGGCTCGCGGTCCCTGACGTATGGGCGCACCTCCGACAACGTGGCGGCTCTCGACCTGCTGACCGCGGCCGGCGATCTTCTGTCCACGGGCTACGACGAGACGGGCGACCCGTTCGCCCGGGGCGCCGACGCCGTGGTGTCCGGCCTGCGGACCGTCATGTCCCGCCACCTGGCGACGGCGCGCACCGAGCTCGACAGGTTCGACAGGCAGGTCTCCGGGTACGCCGCGCACCACCTGCTGCCCGAGCGGTTCGACCTCACCCAGGCGTTCGTTGGCTCGGAGGGAACCCTCGGGGTCATCACGCGGGCCACCGTGAGACTCGTCGTCGACGCGCCCGTCCGCGTCGTCGTCGCCCTCGGGTTCCGCGACATCGTCGCCGCCGGGCGGGCCGCGCCCGCAGTCGTGGCGCACGGGCCGACCGCCTGCGAGGGGCTGGACTCCCGCCTCATCGACGTGCTGCGCGCTCGCCGCGGCCCGGACGCGATCCCTCCGCTGCCGCGAGGGCGGGCGTGGCTGTTCGTCGAGCTCGCCGGCGACGAGCTGGGCGAGGTCGCGGCCCGGGCGCGACGCCTGGCGGGGGAGGGGCTCGCCGACGACGCCGTCATCGTCGAGGACCGCGCGGTGCAGGCACGCCTGTGGCGGATCCGCGAGGACGGCGCCGGGCTGGCCGGACGCGCCCCGTCGGGCAAGCCGGCCTGGCCCGGCTGGGAGGACGCGGCCGTGCCGCCCGAGCGCCTGGGGGACTACCTCGCCGCCTTCGACGAGCTCGTCGGCTCGTACGGCCTGACGTCGGCGCCGTTCGGCCACTTCGGCGACGGCTGCATGCACGTCCGGCTCGACGTGCCGCTCGACCGGCCCGACGGGACCACCGTGCTGCGCGAGTTCCTCACCGAGGCAGCGCGGCTGGTCGGTGGGTTCGGTGGCTCCCTGTCGGGTGAACACGGCGACGGACGGGCCCGGTCGGAGCTGCTGCCCCACATGTACTCGGCCGACGCGATCGCCCTGTTCGGCGGTATCAAGCACGCCTTCGACCCGGAGAACCTGCTGAACCCCGGCGTGCTCGTCGACCCGGACCCCCTCGACCGGGACGTGCGACCCGCGGGCCGGTTCCCGCTCCATGGCCTGGCCATGGCCTACCCGCACGACGACGGCGACCTCGCCCAGGCGGTGCACCGGTGCACGGGCGTCGGCAAGTGCCGTGCCGACAACGCGGCGGCCGGCGGTGTCATGTGCCCCTCGTACCTGGCGACGCGGGAGGAGAAGGACTCCACCCGGGGCCGCGCCCGCGTCCTGCAGGACGTCGTGCGCGGCGAGCTGCCGTGGTCGCACCCGTCGGTGCACGAGGCGCTCGACCTGTGCCTGTCGTGCAAGGGTTGCGCGTCGGACTGCCCGACCGGCATCGACATGGCGACGTACAAGTCCGAGGTGCTTCACCAGACCTACCGTCGCCGGCTGCGCCCTCGCTCCCACTACACGCTCGGCAAGCTGCCGATGTGGGCCCGGCTGGCGGGCCGCGTACCGGGGCTGGCCAACCGGGCGCTGACGCTCCCCGCGCTCGGCCCGGTGGCGCTGTGGCTGGCGGGCGTCGACCGACGCCGCTCGATCCCGGCGTTCCCCCGGCGTCCCTTCCGGCGCACCTTCAGGTCGGAGGCCTCGGACCTGAAACCCGTTGTGCTGTTTGCCGACTCGTTCACCGACGCGTTCTCACCAGAGGTGGCCGACGCGACCGTGCGAGTGCTGCGCCACGCCGGGTACGAGCCGCGGCTGCCGAGCCGCTCGGTGTGCTGCGGCCTCACATGGATCACCACCGGGCAGCTCGACTCCGCCAAGGGCATCCTGCGCCGGACCGTCGCGGCGCTCGCGGCAGATGCGCGCGCCGGTGTGCCCATCGTCGGGATCGAGCCGTCGTGCACGGCGGTGCTGCGCTCGGACGTCCACGAGCTGCTCCCCGGCGACGAGGACGCAGCCCTGGTCTCCTCCCAGGTCCGCACGCTCGCCGAGCTGCTCGCCCAGACCCCGGGCTGGACCGGTCCCGATCTCACCGGGACGCAGGTCATCGCCCAGCCTCACTGCCACCACCATGCCGTGCTCGGCTGGCAGACGGACGCCGACCTGCTCGCCGCCACCGGCGCGACCGTGCAGACCCTGCCGGGGTGCTGTGGGCTCGCCGGCAACTTCGGCGTCGAGGTCGGCCACTACGACGTCTCCCTGGCCGTCGCGAACCAGAACCTGCTCCCCGCGATCGACGCGGCGCCCGATGCCGTCGTGCTCGCCGACGGGTTCTCCTGCCGCACGCAGGTGGGAGACCTGCGGGACCGGCCCGCGCAGCACCTCGCCCAGCTGCTCGACCCGGCAGCGGCCGGGACGCCTGGGTCCGGGCCACGGTCGGGTGGCAGGAACCGCGCGTAGCCTGAGAGGTCCTCAGCCACCACCCACCGAGGGGGAGCGATGGACCGGACCCAGGCGGTGCTCGCACGACGTGCCGCGACCAGGGAGTGGCAGGAAGAGGTCTACCGGGACCTGCACGCCCACCCCGAGCTGAGCGGGCAGGAGGAGCGGACGGCCACCGAGGTCGCCCGCCGCCTCGGTGCCATGGGCTACGCCGTCCGCCGGGTCGGCGGCGGCGTCGTCGGCACGCTGGAGAACGGGGCCGGGCCGGTCGTGCTCGCCCGCGCCGACATGGACGCGCTGCCCGTCACGGAGCTGACCGGCCTGCCGTACGCGTCGAGCCGGACCGCGACGGACGCCACCGGGGCCGAGGTGGGCGTGTCGCACGCGTGCGGGCACGACGTCCACGTGGCCTGCCTCCTCGGCGCCGCCGACCTGCTCGCATCCGGTGCCGAGGCGTGGGCCGGCACCGTCGTCGCGCTCTTCCAGCCCGCCGAGGAGACCGCCGCCGGCGCGCAGGGGATGCTCGACGCCGGGCTCGCCGAGGTGATCCCCAGGCCCGACGTGGCGTTCGGCCAGCACGTCCTCGGACTCGAGGCGGGCACGGTCGGGACCGCGTCGGGCCCCGTCATGTCGGCGGGGGACAGCATCCGGATCACCCTGTACGGCAAGGGATCCCACGGGTCGATGCCGCACCTCGCCGTCGACCCGGTCGTCCTCGCGGCGTCGGTCGTCCTGCGGCTGCAGACCATCGTCGCCCGGGAGACCAGGCCGGGGGAGTTCGCCGTCGTGACCGTGGGCAGCAGCGTCGCCGGGACGAAGAGCAACATCATCCCGGACCAGGCGGTCCTGCTGGTCAACGTCCGGACCTACGACGAGTCGGTCCGCGAGCACGTGCTCGCGGCGGTCGAGCGGATCGTCCGCGCCGAGTGCGACGGTGCCGGCTCCCCCCGACCGCCGGTGTTCGAGTACTACGACCGGTACCCCCTGACGAGCAACGACGCCGGCGTCACCGCCGTCGTCACCGGGGCCTTCCGGGAGCACTTCGGCAGCGAGCGGGTCGTCGACCTGGGGCGGGTCACTGCCAGCGAGGACTTCAGCCGATTGCCCGACGCGTTCGGGGCACCCTACTGCTACTGGGGCATCGGCGGTTTCCCGGCCGGCGCGGACGCCCCGCCGAACCACTCGCCGTACTTCGCCCCGCTCATCCAGCCGACCCTCGACACCGGGACCGCCGCGCTCGTCGTCGCAGCCCTCAGCCACCTGTCCGACCCGGGCTGACGCCCGTCAGGAGGTGGCGCGCTGGTCGAGCCAGTTCTTCCCCAGGCTCGCGGCGGCCGACGCGAGGAGGACCGTGACGATGAACCCGAGCGACGTGGCGATGCCGATCTCCGGCAGCGGGATGGACCCCAGGTGGTCGATGTGCGACCCGTGCAGCGCCTCGATGATGAGCTTGGCACCGATGAAGGCCAGGATCGCCGACAGGCCGACGTTGAGGTAGATGAGGCGCTCGAGCAGCCCGCCGACGAGGAAGTACAGCTGCCGCAGCCCCATGAGGGCGAAGGCGTTGGCCGTGAAGATGACGAACGCGTCCTGCGTCAGGCCGAAGATGGCCGGGATGGAGTCGAGGGCGAAGACGACGTTCGCCAGCGCGATCGCCGACACCGCGATGACCAGCGGTGTCCAGTGGCGGCGGCCGTCCTGCCGGACCGAGAGCCGGTCGCCGTGGTAGTCCCGGCTCATCGGCAGGACGCGACGCATCGCGCGCAGCACCCGGTACTCGCCGAACTCGGGCTCGTCCTGCTCGCGCAGCAGCGTCACGGCCGTGTAGATGAGCAGGATGCCGAACAGGTAGAACGTCCACGAGGCCGCCGCGATGAGCGCTGCGCCGGCGAAGATGAACACGGCCCGCAGCACCATCGAGATGACGATCCCGAGGTAGAGGACCTTGTCCTGCGCGAAGGAGGGGACCGCGAACTTCGTCATGATGATGACGAAGACGAAGAGGTTGTCGACCGACAGGCTGTACTCGGTGATGTACCCCGAGAAGAACTCGGCGCCGGTGCGACCTCCCACGGTCAGGGCGAGCACGAGACCGAAGGCCAGGGCCAGGGAGACGTAGAAGGTCACCCAGCGGACCGACTGGCCCAGCGAGACCTCGCCGCCACGACGGGCGATGACCCGCAGGTCGACGTAGACGATGACCGCAAGGAGCGCGAGGGTGGCGACCCAGACGGGCACGGGGACAGCGCTGATCATTGAATCCTCCGGAGGTACGTGACAACTCCGGAGGTCTCCTCCGCCGAGCGAGTCGGCCCCGGACACCGGAACAGCCTGGCTGTTCGTGATGACGACGTCCGGATTCGGGAGTACTCCCCTCCACCGGGGGGCACGCTATCGCGTCGGCGCCCGCCGCTCAGCGGGTGTCCATGATCTGACCGTCCTCGTGCCCGTCCCCGTCAGGGCCTCGGGAGGACCGTGAGCACGCGCTCGACATGGGCACGGAACTCCTCCATGAAGGCGCGGAGGAACGACGCGGTGGTCTCGTCGTTGACCTCCCCGCCCGAGGCGAAGGCGTCGGGCCGGAACTGGACGTAGGCCTCGGGGGCCGTCATCTGCCGCGCGTTGCAGAAGCTCAGCACGGCGCGCAGGCTCTGCTGGGCCAGCGCGGTACCGATCGCCCCGGGCGACGCGCCGATGACCGCGGCAGGCAGGTGGTCGAACGAGTTCTGTCCCCACGGACGGGAGGCCCAGTCGATGGCGTTCTTCAGGGCGCCCGGGATGGACCGGTTGTACTCGGGGGTCACGAACAGGACGGCGTCGGCGGCGGCGATCGACGCCTTGAGGGTCCGCGCCTCGGGTGGGTAGTCGGCGTCGAAGTCGGGGCTGTAGAGGGGCAGGTTGCCGATCGGGAGCTCGGTGAACCCGAGGTCGGGCGGCGCCAACCGGATCAGCGCCTGGCTGAGGGTGCGGTTGATGGACGTGGAGGACAGGCTCCCGACGAAGTAGCCGACCGTGTACGTGCTCATGGCGTGCCTCCTGAGGTGGTGGTGGGGTGGTGGACGCGGTGGTGGTGCGGGGGTGGCGGTGTGGTGCGTCGGCGGCGACGACGCGCTCGGTGCTCCCTACCCGGTCGCGGGCACGTCATCCGGTTTGGCCGGTGGTAGAACACCTGTTCGACCGGGCTGCACAATGGTGGGGTGGCGGGCGGCATGAGGCGAGGGCGCGGGACCCCTTTGCGGGACCGTCCGGTCGTCGGTGCCGGGGCTGGCGCCGCCCCGGGCGGCGGTGCGGGACGACGTCACTGCTGGGTGGAGGGGCCCGCCGACCATCCCGGCCCCTGGCCCGGCGTGGTGGTCGAGTGGCGCCGCGACGCGGACGCGGGTGGCTGGAGCGCGCTCGTCGTCTACGTCGTCGCCGAGGCAGGGACGGTGACGACCGTCCAGGCCTGGGTGTCGGCGCGGTTCCTCCGCCCCGCCTGACCGGCCGCGGACGAGGCCGCCGGGCCGGCCGGTGGGGCGTGGCGCCGGGGACCACTCCGGCGGGCGGCCGTCCCCTGCTCGCGGTGTTCACTGGGGTGCATGACGACCCGACTGCTCCTGCTGGCCGACACCCACGTGCCGAAGCGCGCCAAAGGCCTGCCGGACCAGGTCTGGCGCGCCGTCGACGACGCCGACCTGGTGGTCCACGCCGGGGACTGGGTCGACGTCGCGCTGCTCGACGAGCTCCAGGCACGGGCCCGCCGGCTCGTGGCGGTCGTGGGCAACAACGACCACGGCTCCCTGCGGGAACGCCTGCCCGAGTTCGTCGAGGTGGAGGTCGAGGGGGTGCGCGTCGGCGTCGTGCACGAGACCGGTCCGGCGTCGGGGCGCGAGGAGCGGTGCGACGCGCGCTACCCCACGCTCGACGTCCTCGTCTTCGGGCACAGCCACATCCCCTGGGACTCGACCTCGGCGAGGGGGCTGCGGCTGCTCAACCCCGGGTCACCGACCGACCGTCGACGCCAGCCCTTCTGCACCTACCTGACGCTCACCGTCCACGACGGCGTGCTCGGGCCGGTCGTGCTGCACGAGATCGGGCGGACACCGGCACAGCCGGACGCCGCCCCGGACGATGCCCCGGACGATGCCCCGCACGCTGCCTCGGTTCGGGGGTCCGTCGGTTCTCGTGCGCGGGGCCGGTCAGGTGCCTAGCGTTGGAGCCGTCCACCCCGGGCGGCGAGGAGTCACGATGGCTGCAAGCACGGTCAGGTTCGAGTCGCAGACGGTGATCCACCGGCCCGCCGCAGAGGTCTTCGAGCGTCTGGCCGACCTGCCGGGCTACCGGCGCTGGCTGCACCACGGCGGCCTGTTCCGGGGGAGTGACCTGACGTCGGCGCTGCCGCTGGGGGAGGGCGCGACCTATGTCGACCGCACCTGGATGGGGCGCTTCGAGGGTGAGGTGACCGAGCTGGTGCCGCCGGTGCGGATCGCCTTCGACGAGACGTTGAGCTGGTTCGGGCGCCCGCTGACCCGGGCGCGGCCTGGCTACGTCCTCGAGGGCCAGGGGGATGTCACGACGGTCCACCACGTCGCGGTCGCGGAGCTGTACGGCGTGATGCGGCTCCTGCTGCCTGTCGCGCGGTGGCTGGTCGACCGGGAGCGCAGCCGCACCCTCCGGGCGCTCGAGCGGTCCTTCGCGACCGACCAGCGCCGGCGTCAGCGCCAGAACTCGGCGAGCGACTCGGCGAGGTCCCGGCCCTGGGCGTAGCCTCCTCGCGCGGCCGGCAGACGCGTCGACGGATCCAGCGCGTTGGCGTCGAACACGGCACCGGCGCGGGCGTCCGGGAAGACGGTCTGCACCGAGCTGCCCGCTGCGCGCAGCTCGGCGACCTGGCTGGCCAGGTCCATGCCCCACTCCAGTGGCATGCGGGACCGGCCGCCGAAGGGTGACAGGACCAGCACCCGCCCGTACCCGGCCGCCAGGTCGGCGTTCTCGCTGCGTCGGTAGCCGCCGTTGAGGTACCGGTTCTCGCCGATGCGGTAGGGCGTCATGGCCGAGGTGCTGGCCGCGACGGCGTCCACCAGCTCGACTCCGCTGTAACGGTCGAAGAGGACCGGCTCTCCGGTGCGCGCATCGACGGCCGTGATGAGCACCGGTTGCTGCGGCCAGTGCCGGCTGGGCAGACGCGCGGCGACGACGTCGCGCCAGCGGGCCGCACCGGCGCCGTCGGACGCATCCGCCTCGAGCGCCGCGGCGCCCATCCTCCGGCGCATGTCGGCCGGGTCCTCGGCAGAGGCGATGATCCGGTCGGACCACTCCAGGTAGCTCGGGCCCGAGACGCCGGGAGCGCGTCCCCTCCCCGCTCCGCGGCTGCCGGCCCGCGTGGGAGGCGTCTCCGCGAGGATGGCGGCGTACAGCTCGGCAGGCGGGATCCCGCTGGTGATCTGGGCAGCGACCGTCGACCCTGCGGAGGTGCCGACGACGAGGTCGGCCTCGGTGACGTCGACGCCGGCATCGGACAGGCCGGCGACGAGGCCGAGCTCCCAGGCATTGCCGGCCGCTCCGCCTCCGGCGAGGACCAGGGCACGAGTCACGATCGCTCGCACGCTAGCAGGCCGGGAAGGACCAGGCAGCAGGTGGCGTCCCGGATGACGACCACCATCCACTCGCCGGCCGAAACGGCACGCACGCAACCACCGCCCCGGACGTGGTCGTGGTCGTCATCTCGAACAGCAGCCGGGAGGGGGCGCACCTGGCATGGGTCCACAGCGGGCGCTCCCTCGGGCATCCGCGTGGTCGGCCGGACCGGTTCACTGCAGCGGGAACGGCGGCTGGGACCACGACGGCTGCGGTTCGACGCTCACCTGCTCGACCCACTTGACCCACCAGAACCCCCGCCGTCCGGCCGCCACCAGCCTGACCGGGGCGCCGTGCCCGGGCGAGAGGGGCAGCCCGCCGACGTGCGTCGCGAGCAGCAACCTCGACGCGTCCTCGGACGGGAAGCGCCGGGTGTAGCCGGTCACCGAGCGCACGGCGATCGACCCGGGGTCGGGCGTCCCGAGCAGGGTGTCCAGCCGGACACCGCGCCACGTCTGCTCGGCCCACCAGCCGCCGGTGCAGTCGAGGATCGCCGACTGCGTCGCGTCACCCAGCCTGAGCAGGTCGGCGTGGGAGAGCCGCAGCACCGGCTCGCCGGGCCGGCTGACGAGCAGCTCGTAGGCGTCCGGGTCGATGCGGGGCACACCGTCGGTGAACCACTGGGTGACCGGCATCGCGGAAGGAGCGCCCGAGCCGACCTCGTAGGACCCTGTCCCGCGGCGACGAGCCCCCGGGAGACGGGCCGCCGACGTGACGGACGCCAGCGCCCCGTACGCCAGGGCCGCGGTCCCGCCGACGGCGATCGCCCTCAAGGCCGTTCGGCGGGAGAGGTCGGTCGCGCGAGGCCGCTGCCATCGACGGACCACGTGCACCAGTGCGAGCGGTGCCGCCACGAAGGCGGCGGCGACGTGCACCGTGAGGGCGCTGACCCCCGCGACCTCGAGCGGGCCGAGCGTGGCGTGCACGACGCCGGCGAGCAGGCAGACGGCGACGGCCACGGCGAACGCCACCGCGAGGGCGTGCCCGCGTCGACGACGCAGGCCGCGTCGCACGATCACCGCCTTCCACGGGCTGAGGGCGAGGATGCCGAGCCCGAGGACGCCGTGGACCACGGTGACGGCCCTCGACGCGGGGCCCTCGACCCCGAAGGCCAGCCAGCCCGTCGCGAAGGCCGCCGCCAGGAGCACGAGGAGGCCGAGGTTGGTCCGTCGGCTCGGCCGGGACGACACCGCCATCAGACCCTGTCTCTTATACACATCTGACGCTGCCGACGACGGA
>NZ_JBPGXG010000056.1:0-26050 GCF_056755255.1 Monashia sp. HAY1-5C
TCCGTCGTCGGCAGCGTCAGATGTGTATAAGAGACAGGGGACGGGCTGCTGCATCGGGGGCGGGCGCGGTGGCAGGCGCGAGCGCGGCGAGGGCGCGGGCGACCGAGCCCTCGTGGTCCTCGATCGCGGTCCGGGCGGTCGCGGCGTCGACGTGCGCGAGCATCGACAGCAGCGCGGTCTTGAGCTCGCCGTCGGCGGCGTCGAGGGCGCCGCGGGCCGAGGCCTCGTCGGCGCCGGTCGCCTCCTGGAGGATGCGCAGGACACGGCCGCGCAGCTTGGCGTTGGTGGCGACCACGTCGACCATGAGGTTGGACCACGTGCGGCCGAGCCGGATCATCAGTGCGGTCGAGAACGAGTTGAGGACGAGCTTCTGGGCGGTGCCGGCCTTGAGGCGGGTCGAGCCGGTGAGCACCTCCGGGCCGGTGTGGGCCGCCAGCACGTGGTCGACGAGGGCGGCGAGCTCGGCGTCCGGGTTGGCGGTGACGAGCGCCGTGACAGCGCCCACCTCGCGAGCCCGCTCGAGCGCACCGCGCACGAACGGCGTCCGCCCCGACGCGGTGAGCCCGATGGCGACGTCGCCGGGCCCCAGGGCGTCCGCCTCGGCGCGCCCGAGGCCGGCGTCGTCCTCGACGTTCTCGACCGCCTCCAGCAGGGCGGCCGGGCCGCCGGCGTGGTGGGCGACGACGAGCCCCTCGGGGGCGTTGAAGGTGGGGCGCAGCTCCGCGGCGTCGAGGACGGCGAGGCGGCCGGACGTCCCGGCGCCGAAGTAGTGCACGGAACCGCCGGCGCGCAGTGCCTCCACGGCCCGGTCGACGAGGCGGGCGAGCTCGGGCAGGACGGCGGCGACGGCGGCGGCCACGGTGGCGTCCTCCGCGTTGAGCGCCTGGAGGATGCCGAGCGAGGTGTCGGTGTCGATGGACGTCGTGCCCGGATGGCGCTTCTCGGTGGGGGCGTCCACAGTCACCTCGTTGCTCACGGTGGCGAGGTTAGTTTCCTACGCGATAGGCGTCAATGGTGTAAATCAGTCACATCCATCGCGAAGAGTGCCTCGGCGACCGGGCAGGGAAGGCGCGTCAGTCCACGACGTGGTGGCCGGCGACGGCCTCCCGCGTCTCGGCGACCGCCTTGCGGGCCCGGCGCAGGTTGCGCTGTGCGACAGCGATGTACAGGCAGTCGACGACGGTGAGCGCGGCGATCCGGCTCGCCGTGGCGCCCGAGCGCAGGCTCGTCTCGCGGGCCGCCGTCGTCAGCAGCAGGTCGGCGCCCTGGGCGAGCCGGGACAGGGGGAAGTTCGTGACGGCCACCGTGGTGGCTCCCGTCGAGCGCGCCGCGGCGAGCGCCTCGATCGTCTCGGCCGTCGTGCCGGAGTGGGAGATGCCGACGGCGACGTCACCCCTGCGCAGCAGTGTCGCGCTCGTCAGCGCGATGTGCGGGTCGTTCCACGCGAACGCGACGATGCCGATGCGGTGCAGCTTCTGCTGCAGGTCGGTCCCGACGATGGCCGAGGCGCCGATGCCGTAGACGTCGACGCGTCCGGCCCTCGCGATGCCCGCCGCCGCGGCCGTCAACGCGTCGCGGTCCAGCCCCTGGGCCGTCTCCTCGACGGCGCTGGCGTCGGTGAAGGCGACCTTGGCGATGATGTCGTCGATGGTGTCGCCCGCGCTGATGTCGGTGTCGCCGCGGGTCAGGCTGCGCGGCTGGGCGGACTCCTCCGCGAGGGCGAGGCGCAGCCGCGGGTAGCCCGGCAGGCCGAGGCGTCGGCAGAACCGCAGCACCGTCGTCTCGGACGTCCGCGCGGCGCCCGCCAGCTCGCTGATCGTCAGGCCGGCGGCCCGCCGCGCGTCGGCGAGCACGATCTCGGCGACGCGGTCCTCGGCGGGCGACAGGGAGGGACGGATTCCTCGCAGCCGGATGAGCAGCGGCGCCGCGGCGGGTCGTCCCGGCTGGTCCGGCTGCGAGGAGCCGTCCTCGGTCCTGGGCATGCGCCTACGCTACGGTCTCGCGACCCCGGAGCACCCACCCGTCGGGCGTCAACGCGCCGGGCGACTTCTCGGCGTCGAGGAGGACGCCGCCCGGACCGACCACCTCGACGTCGTCGACGGCGACCCCGCGCCCGAGGTAGCCGGCGTCGGTGACGTGGCGCCAGCGCAGCAGCTGCGTTCCGGCCGGGAGGTCGGCGCGCGCCTGGACCCAGCGGCGCGTTCCGGACCCGGCCACGACGCCGTCCGCCGTGACCGTCGTGCCCCGGTCGCGAAGCTCGAACGGCAGCGGCGTCCACGTGGTCCCACCGTCGGTGGAGCGCTCGAGGTGCAGCAGGTCGGTCTCCTCGGTGTCGAGGAACAGGTCGAACCCGAGCCGGGCACCGGCCTCCGGCACGGCGAGCGGCCGGCTCGTCAGGGTCGAGGTGGTGGCGTTCTCGCCGCCGGTGAACCACGCGGTGTCGCCGTGCTTCGGCCGGATGCCCATCGCCGCGGCGAGCCCGTGCGCCCACTCCCGTCGGGCGCCGTTGACCGAGCCCCAGTTTCGCGACGGGTGCACCCGGTTGGTGAGCAGGATCGCGAACGACCGGCTGCTGAAGTCGATGACGATCGAGGTGCCGGTGTAGCCGGTGTGGCCGGCGGTGCGCGGGCCCGACAGGGCGTCCATGTACCAGCGCTGGTTCAGCTCGAAACCGAGGCCGTGGTCGTCACCCGGGAAGCCGCCGGTGAAGTTCGTGATGAGCGACTCGACGCTGGTGCGGGACAGGATCCGGTGACCCTCGTAGGTGCCGCCGTTGAGCAGCGCCTGCGAGAGCCGGGCGAGGTCGTCGGCCGTCGAGAAGACGCCGGCGTGGCCCGCGACGCCGGCGAGCGACCACGCGTTCTCGTCGTGCACCGAACCCCAGACGAGGCCGCGCGGCGGGCTCGCCTGGTACTCGGTGGCCGCCGTGCGCTTCGTGTCGGTGGGGTTGTAGCCGGTGTCGGTCATGCCGAGCGGCGCGGTGATGCGGTCGTGGACCACCCGGTCGAGCGGCGCCCCTCGCAGCGTCTCGACCATGACCCCGAGCGTGATGAGGTTGAGGTCGCTGTAGAGGTAGGTGCTGCCCGGCGGGTTGGTCAGCGGCTGGTCCATGACGGCCTTGATGCGCGAGGCCTTGTCGGGGTACCTGCTCCAGAGCGGCAGCCACGAGGTGAAGCCGGAGGTGTGCGTCAGCAGCTGGCGCACGGTCACGGCCTCCTTGCCGTTCGCGGCGAACTCCGGCAGGTAGGTGGCGACCGGCTCCTCGAGCGCGACCCTGCCCTCCTCGACGAGCTGCACCACGGCGAGCGAGGTGAACAGCTTGGACACCGACGCGAGGTCGAAGATCGTGTCGGTGCGCATCGGCACCCACTGCTCGCGCGGCAGCTCGGTCGTCGCGTCCGCGTACCGCAGGGCCCAGCCCGACGCGTCGCGCTCGACGATCCCGCCCTCGTGGCCCATGATCCCGACCGCGCCGGCGAAGAGGGGGTGCCCCGACGCGTCGGGCTGCTCGTGGGCGTGGACCTGCGCGACGGCCTCGGCGATGGGGGCCGGGTCGAGCCCGAGGCTCTGCGGGCCGGCGTCGGACAGGACGGTGTTCGGCGGGGCGAACCCGCGGTCCGGCTTGTCGAAGTCGTCGGCCGTGGCCGGCCCCGCGGTCACGAGCGTGCTCGCGAGGGCGACGGCGCCGAGGGCGGCGACGGGTGCGGCGACGAGGGTGCGCAGGCGCATGTCACTCCTGGATTGTCCGATGGGGTGGCCGGTGGCGTGCGGTCAGGCCGCCGGGCCGCCGTAGAGCAGGTACTGGCGGCGTCGGGCGTCGAAGGCGGCGAGCTCCTCGCGCCACGCACCGACGGCCTCGTCGGCCGGTGCCCCGGCGTCGACCTGCGTGCGCAGCCGCGGCGAGCCGGTCAGCTTGTCGACCCAGTACGGCCTCCGCGGGTCGTAGGAGTCGTAGCGCCAGGCGAAGTCCGGGTAGAGCGCCTTGAGCGCGACGAGCAACTCGACGGTCGTGTGGATGGGGTCGAAGGCCGATGCGTCGGTGACGTGCAGCTGGATGCCGCCGCAGACGGCGCCGGCATGCTTGCTGAACGTCGGGGTGAAGTACGCCTCGCGGACGCGGACGCCGGGCAGCCCGCGTGCGGCGACGCGTTCGCCCCAGCGGTGGTCGACGAAGGGCGCGCCGAGCAGCTCGAAGGGCCGGGTCGTGCCGCGCCCCTCCGAGAGGTTGGTTCCCTCGAACAGGCACGTGCCGGGGTAGACGAGTGCGGTGTCGGGGGTCGGCATGTTCGGGCTCGGCATGACCCACGGCAGGCCGGTGGCGGCGAACGGCACGTCGCGGCGCCAGCCGTTGAGCTCGACGACGGTCAGCTCGGAGAGGCGCTCCCCGGCATCGGCGGGCAGGAACTCGGCGTCGAAGAAGCGCGCCAGCTCGCCGACGGTCATGCCGTGCGCCTGGACGATCTCCTTGGCCCCGACGCCGGACGTGTACGGCGTCGTCATCATCGGACCGCAGGCCGTGCCGCCGACGGGGTTGGGCCGGTCGAGGACGACGAAGCGGGCGCCGACCGCGACGGCCGCGCGCATGGCCGTGTACATCGTCCAGATGTAGGTGTAGAACCGGGCCCCGACGTCCTGGATGTCGAAGACGACGGTCTCGACGCCGGCGGCGCGGAACATCGAGGTCAGCGTCGTGACGGTGGCGCCGTACGCGTCGTAGACGGTGATGCCGGTGCGCGGGTCGGTGTGGGTGCCCTCGGAGTCGCCGGCCTGGGCGGTGCCGCGGAAGCCGTGCTCGGGCCCGAAGACGCCGACGACGTCGACGGCGCCGGACTCGTGCATGTCGTCGACGACGGTGCGCAGGTCGGTCAGGATGCCGGTCGGGTTGGTGATGACCCCGACCTTCTGGCCGCGCAGCACCGACCATCCGGACCCGGCGGCCCGGTCGGCACCGGGCGTGACGGGGTTGGCCGGGTAGCCGTCGGTGCTGACCGACGAGGGCTGCGACACAGCCGGACCCGCGGCGCTCGCAGGCACGGCGATGGCGGTGAGCGCTCCGGCGGTGAGCAGCTGGCGGCGGTTGAAGCGGGTCATCGTGGGTCTCTCCGATCCTGCGGGGCGTGGGCGGCGCATCAGTACGTCAGGCCGTGGCCGAACGGGTAGAGCGGTGTCGACGGGTCGCCCTCGACCGGGATGTCGACGGGAAGCGTCGCGGTGGGTGACACCTCGCCGGTGAGCACCCGGGCGGCGGCCTGGATCGCGACCGGGCTGTAGGAGTACGTCGCGAGGTAGGTCTGTGCCTCGGGGAGGTACGCGATGTCGTAGGGGTCGCGGACGGCGACGACGACGACCGGGACGCCCGACGCGACGAGCTGCCGCACGAGCTTCTGCTGACCGGCGCGGGGGTCGGTGACGGTGGTGTCCCAGGCCTTCATCGTCGTGACGACGACGAGGTCCTTGCCGCTCGCAGCGGCGAGCGCCGAGGCGACCCTGGTGTCGGTCGGTGAGCTGCCGGTCTCGACCGTCTGGACCGTGGCGCCCTTGTCGGCCAGGCCCGCGGCGAGGATGGCCGTCGTCGTGACCCCGTAGCCGGTGACGAGGACCTTCTTGCCCGCGGCAGCCACGGGCAGGACCCCGGCGTCGTTCTTCACGAGCGTCGTGGTGCGGTCGGTGACCTCGTCGGCGGCGGCGAGGTGGGCGGGCGTGCCGACGACCCGGGTCACGCCCGCCGGGTCGGCGTACGGCTGCGCGACGACGCCGCGCCGGTACTTGAGGCGCAGGACGCGTCGCACCTTCGCGTCGAGGTCGGAGGGGTGGATGCGGTGGCTGCGCACGGCCGCGAGGACCGCCGCGTAGGCGTCGTCCATCGCCGGGCTCATGAGCAGCTGGTCGGCACCGGCCAGCAGGGCCCGCACGGGCACCTCGGCGTCGCCGTACCGGTCCCGCACGCCCTGCATGGCGAGGGAGTCGGTGACGATGACCCCGTCGTAGCCGAGCTCCTCGCGGAGCACGCCGGTGAGGATCGGGTGGCTCAGCGTCGCGGGGTCGCCGGAGTCGTCGAGGGCCGGGAACGCGAGGTGCGCCGTCATGATCATGTCGATGCCCTCGCGGATGGCGGCCCGGAACGGCGGGGCGTCGATGGTCTCCCACTGCTCGCGGGTGTGCGTGATGACCGGGAAGGCGACGTGGCTGTCGGTGGCCGTGTCGCCGTGGCCGGGGAAGTGCTTGGCCGAGGACGAGATGCCGGCGTCGCGCTGGTACCCCGCGACCTGTGCGGCGACGAGCTGTGCCGCGAGGTCGGGGTGCGAGGAGAAGGACCGCGTCCCGATGACGGGGTTGAGGGCGTTGACGTTGACGTCGCACACCGGCGCGAAATCGGTGTTGACGCCCATGGCGAGCAGCTCGCGACCGGTGATCGCCGCGGCGGTCCGCGCGTCGGGGGCGCTGCGACCGGCGCCGAGGGCCATCGAGCCGGGGAACTGCGTGGCGGGCGGCCCGATGCGGGTGACGACGCCCTGCTCCTGGTCGACGGCGACCTGCAGCGGCACCTTCGCCCTGGTCGGCTGCTCGAGGGCGGCCCGCTGCAGGCCGTTGGACAGCCCGACGATCTGGTCAGGGTTCTGCACGCTGTCGGTCCACGCGAAGTAGATGACGCCACCGAGGTGGTACTTGCGGACGACCTCGGCCGGGCTCGCGACACCGTAGAGCGGCACGTTGCGCTGGTCGGGAGTCGTGGCGTCCCTTCCGTAGACGTTCTGGATGAACAGCTGGCCGACCTTCTCCTCGAGGGTCATCCGGCTCAGCGTCGAGGTGACCCAGCCCTCCTCGCCGGCAGCGGCCGCCGCGGCGGCGCGCGGGGCCGCGCTGGCGGCGCGGGCCTGGCCGGCGGCCGTGCCGGCCGCGGCCACGGCGAGCCCCCCGGCGAGGACGGTGCGGCGGGACAGCTCTGACATGGACATGGCGCCTCCGAAGGGGTGTGAACAATTCACGTGTTCTGCTGTCAAAGCGGAACTTACCTACGGATTGGGGGGTCGGCAACACATGGGGCGACGCCGCCCCCGTGGTCTGTCCGGTGGCCTGCCCGGTCGAGCCGTGGCCGGGTCAGTGCAGATGGGTCGGTGCAGATGGGTCAGGCAGATGGGTCAGGCAGATGGGTCAGTGCAGATAGGCCTGAACGTCGACGACGAGCTGCACCGTGCCCGCCGAATGGTTGACGACCCTCACCGTGCCGTCGGCCGCGACCCTCGACAGGAGGAGGTTGGCGACGGTCCGGCCGGGAGTGAAGTTCGCCGTCGACGTACCGCCACCCGAGGTCGAGTCCGCGGTGAGGAAGCCCGGCTTCTGCGGCGACACCACCGTGACGTTGAGGACCGCGGCCGTGGCCCCGGCGGGCACCGGCGAGCCCGGGACCGCGACGCGGACCGTGAGGGCGGCCTCCGCCGCGAGGGCGGTGCGCACCGAGTTGGTCGCGGTCCCGACTCGCGTGTCGACGAGGCGCATCGGCGTCACCGACACCCACTGGTTCGACGTCCCGGACGCGGCCAGGTACCCCTCGACGTCGGCGATGACGTGGATGGAGCCCGCCGAGTGGTTGACGATCGTCAGGGTGCCGCCGGAGGACAGGCGACTGACGACGAGGTCGGCGACGGTCTGGCTGGTGGCGAAGGTGGTGGCCGAGGTGCCCGTGGCTGCACCGGCGTCGACGCTCAGGTAGCCGGCGGCCCGGGGCGAAGTCACCGTGAGGTTGATGGCGGCCCCGACGGCCCCGACCGGGACCGGCGATCCGCTGACGCCGGCGACACGCACGGTCAGCGACCCGTTGGGCGCGAGGGCGGTGCGGGTCGGGTTGCTCGTCGTCCCGATGCGCGTGTCGAGGATCCGCGTGGGGGCGGGGGACACCCACTGGTGCAGCGTGCCGGATGCCGTGACGTACCCCTCGACGTCGGCCGTGACGTGCACCGTGCCCACCGAGTGGTTGACGATCGTCATCGTGCCGCTGGAGGTGAGCCGGCTCAGGACGAGGTTGGTGACGGTCTGTCCGCGGGCGTAGTTCGTCGTGGACGTCCCCGCGCCCGCCGTCGCGTCGACGCTGAGGAAGCCGGTCGCCTGGGGCGAGCTCACCGTGAGGTTGACCGCTGCCGACCGGGCCCCGGCGGGCACCGGCGACCCCGTGACGCCGGCGACCCGCACCGTCAGCGCGGCGTCGGGTCCCAGGGCGGTGTGCACCGGGTTGCTCGTCGTGCCGACCCTGGTGTCGAGCAGCCGTACCGGGGCGACGGGGACGAGGTGGCCGTGCGGCAGCGGCGTCACGGCCGGCGTGCGCGTCGAGGCAGGGCCCGTGCCGGCGGCGTTCGTCGCGGCGACGGTAAACGTGTAGGCGGTGCCGTTGGCCAGACCGGGCACGACGGCCGAGCGCGCGGACCCGCTCGTCGTGACCCGCGCACCACCGGGGGAGGCCGTCACCGTGTAGGCCGAGACGGGGCTGCCGTTGTCGGTCGCCGCCGACCAGCGCACCGTGGCGCGCGTGTCGCCCGGAGACGCTGTGACGCCGGTCGGTGCCGAGGGCGCCGTCGCGACGAGTGAGAAGGTCACGGCGTCGACGCCGACGGTCGCGGACGTCGGGCTCGGGGTGGGACTGAGGTCGTTGTCGCCCACGTGCACGCTCGCCGGCCGCCCGGCAGCGACCCGGGCGCGGCCGAGGGGTGCCGAGGGACCTGCCGTCGCCTGGTCGACGGTCAGCACCCGTGAGCCGTCGGCGTCGGACAGCGTGTAGGTGGCGCGGGCGGGCGCCTTCGTCGGGGGGATGGCCGCGGTCACGGCGTACAGCCCCGAGGCCAGCTGCGGGGACCACGTCGCGCCGTTCGACTCCTTGGCCCCGTTGGCGTAGGTGACGTACGCGCGGGCACGCAGGCCCTGCGGCGCTGCCGGGTACCAGTAGGCCATCGAGCCGGTGAAGACGAACGACGTGCCGCCGGGGCCGTACGTCCCCGGCCCGTAGTCGACCGGGACCGGCGTGCCCGCGACGTGGCCGCCGACCCAGTTCGCGTCGATCGACAGGCTGACGCCGCCCCACGTCTCGGTGACGGTGCGGTACTGGTGGATGCGTTGCCCGAAGGCCCAGTACGAGTCCTTGAAGGCCGGGTAGGACGCCGCGTCCGACAATGTCTGCAGGCCGTTCCAGTGCGCCAACCACACGTCGTCCGGCGGCGTGAACCCGCTCGTGCCGACGGCGTTCGACAGGTCGACCATGAGCGAGGAGGTGCTGCCGTACGCGCCCGAGCGGTAGCCGAGGCGGTGCAGCTCGGTGGTCCACGCCGTGAGGAACGTGCGCACCGTCTGCGTGCAGCCGCTCACGGTCGTGTCGTAGGCCTCCATGTCGTAGTAGATCGGCGTGCCCGACCCCAGACCGAACGTCTGCGCCCGCGCGACCGCGTCGTCGGCACTCGCGGCGCCCTGTGCGGCGGCCTTCGCCGGGTCGATCGTGGCCAGGTTCGACTGGTTGACGCACGGTGCCTGCACCCCGACGTAGATCGGGACGAGGCCCCAGCCCGCGCCGGTGACCTGGCCGACCCACGAGGACGACAGGTTGCCGTCGCCGCAGGCGCGCATCGACCCGCCGATGTAGATCCCGAGCGCCCGGTACGGGGAGGACGCGTACCACTGCTGCATCGTGGCGAGCGAGGGAGCGGCACACGTGTCGAAACCCATGCCGGTGAAGCCGTTCGAGGCCGCCGTTCCCGAGGTCGTGGTGCCCGCGAGGGCCGCGAGGGCCGGACGCGTCCGCGCGCGGCTCACCCGCTGGGTGGCAGCCGTCGGCGTCGTGCCGGTGGGACCCGTCGTCGGGCGGCTCGTGGCCGGCCTCGCGGTGGCGAGCACGTCGTCGACGGCGGCCTCGTCACCGTTCCACGCCGCGTCGACCGTGACGCCTGGCGTCGTGAACCGGACCTGCTTGGTGCGGCCGACGGCGTTGCGCGAGGTGTGCGCGGTCAGCGCCCCCACCGTGGTGGACCGGGTCGTCGTCGAGCGGGTGTCACGCGCGGTCGTCGGGTGCAGCCACAGGGTGTCCGAGCGGCCGACGAGGTGCGCGGGGCAGTCCTGCTGCGCGGCGGGCTGCCCGAGGTAGACGGCGTTGACGTCGAGCCGCAGGCACCGGGTGGGGTCCGCGTCGAGGTCGACGACCTGCCAGCCGGCCGGGACCCGCAGCGTGACGCCGCGGTAGGTGACGTCACGCGGTGCCGGTGTCGTGCGCACCGACGCGTCCGACCGGGCCGGCGCACCTGGCGCAGCCGACCGGGCCGGGGCAGCCGACGCGGCCGACGTGGCGATGGCAGCCGAGGCGGCCGCCACGGGCACGGGGCCGCCGAGGAGCGTGGCCGCGAGGGCCAGGGCCAGCAGGAACGAGGTCGTCGTCGGTCCGGACCGGACCATCCATCGGAAACGCATGCAACCGGACCCTCCGCACCCCGACGGCGCGCGGCCGTGCCGGCGGCGCCGTGGGTCGTGTCGTGACCGCAGGGGTCACACCGACCTCCTGCGCCTCAGGACAGTACCCCGCCAACCTTGGCCAAAACAGGCGAAACCGGGCAAAGCAGCTGGTGCTCGCGGGCGGTCACCAGCCGGCGAGGGACCGCACGGTCTGCACGGTGTCGACCTCCTCGACCGGCTTGTCGTCGCGGTAGCGCAGGACGCGGGCGAAACGCAGCGCCATGCCGCCGGGGTACCGACTCGAGCGCTGGACGCCGTCGAAGGCGATCTCGACGACCTGCTCGGGCCGCAGGTGCACGACCCACTCGCTGGTGTCGGGGTCCTCGATCGCGAGCTCGCGGAAGCGCCGGGTCTGCCAGGCGAGCATCTCGTCGGTCATGCCCTTGAAGGTCTTGCCGAGCATGACGAGCTGCCCGGTGTCGGCGTCGCGGGCCCCGAGGTGGATGTTCGAGAGCCAGCCGCGGCGCCGGCCGCTGCCCCACTCCACGGCGAGGACGACGAGGTCGAGGGTGTGCCGTGGCTTCACCTTGACCCAGCCCGGTCCGCGCCGACCGGCGGCGTAGGGCAGGTCGGGGTCCTTGACGACGACGCCCTCGTGGCCGGCCGCCACGAGGTCGGTGAAGAAGGCCGACGCGGCGCCGGCGTCGTCGGTGGCCAGGCGCGGCACGAGCCACGCCGCCGGGACGGTCGTGGCCAGTGCCGTCCAGCGCTCCCGCGCCGCCTCGTCGAGCAGGTCGCGACCGTCGAGGTGGAGCAGGTCGAAGAAGAACGGGGTCAGCGGCACCTCGGCGCGCAGTCGCTCGACGTCGGCCGTGCTCGCGGTGCGGGCGCCGGTGACCTGGAACGGCCGCGGCCGGCCGCCCTCGCCGAGCGCGATGACCTCGCCGTCGAGGACCGCGGTCTCGACGTCGAGCGTGGCCAGCGCGTCGGTGATCTCGGGCATCCGGTCCGTGACCTCCTCGAGCGTCCGGGTGAAGAGGCGCACGACGCCGGGACTCGTGCGTCGGTCGACGTGGGCCTGCAGCCGGATGCCGTCGAGCTTGGTCTCGACGAGGACCTCACCGCCGAGCGTCGCGAGCGCGGCCGCGACGTCGGGCGCGGAGCCGGCGAGCATCGGCCGCAGCGGGCGCCCGACCTCGAGCGTGATCGCCTCGAGCGTGTCGACTCCACCGTCGAGCGCGGCACGGGCGACCGGACCGGTGAAGCCCGCGAGCATGACGGCCCGTCGCACGGCCGCGTCGGGGACCCCGGCGGCCTTCGCGATGGCCTGCAGCATGACGCCGTCACCGGCGCCCTGCCGGGTCTCGCCGGTGATGAGGCCGCGCAGCCAGCGCTGCTCGTCGGCCGTGGCGCGGGCGAAGAGGCCCCGGACGGCCGAGGACCGGGCGGCGGCCGAGCCCGACCCGCCGATGCCGGCCAGGGTGGTGGCTGCGGCGTCGACCTCGAGGACGGTCAGCGTCGCCTCGTCGGCGGGCTCGGGCAGCGCCTGCAGGCCGCGCCAGCTGACCCCGAGGCGTCGCTGCGGCAGCACGCCGGACAGGTGGGCGGCGACGACCTCCACGGTGTCCGGGCCCTCGTCCGCGGCGCGGGCCAGGCACGCGGCGAGGGCCTCGACCTTGACGGTGCGCGACGACGTGGCCGCGACGGCGCGCGAGGTGTCGACGACGTCGGACAGGAGCATGCCCCGATCCTGCCCGGTCGCACCGACACCGGCCAGCGGCCCGCCGTGCCGACCCGTCCTGGACCCGGCCTGCGACCCGTCCTGCGACACGGCCTGCGACACGTCTTGCGGCACCGTCCCGGCGCGGGCGGTCCTCACTTGACGCGGACGGCCTCGCGACGCCAAGGTAAGCAAGCGCTTAGTCCGTCGCGAGGAGCCGTCATGACCGACACCGCCGTCGTCACCGGGGCAGCCCGGGGGATCGGCCGTGCCGTGGCCGCCCGGCTGGTCGAGGAGGGCTGGCACGTCGTCGTGTGCGACCGCGACGCCGACGCGCTCGAGCAGGTGGCCCGCGAGGTGGCCGCCTGCCCCGTCATCGCCGACGTGTCCACCGACGCCGGCAACCGCGCGCTCCTCGACGCGGCCTTCGCGCACCTCGGACGCGTCGACCTCTTCGTCGCCAACGCCGGCATCGGGACCGGTCTGGGCCTCGACGCGCCCGACGACGTCTGGGCGCGGGCCCTCGACGTCAACGTCCTCGCCCACGTCCGCGCCGCGCGCCTTCTCGTGCCGCGGTGGCTCCGGGCCGAGGTGCCCGGCCGGTTCGTCGTCACGGCGTCGGCCGCCGGGCTGCTGACGATGCTCGGCGACGCGCCCTACTCGGTCACCAAGCACGCGGCCGTGGCCTTCGCCGAGTGGCTGGACGCCACCTACCGCCACCGGGGCGTGACCGTCCACGCGATCTGCCCGCAGGGCGTCGACACCCGGATGCTCGGGGAGTCGGGACCGCTTCGCGACCTGCTGACCCGCGACGCCGTGGTCACGCCGGAGGCCGTCGCCGAGGCGCTGTGGGACGCCATGCGCGACGGCCGCTTCCTCGTGCTGCCGCACCCCGAGGTCGCCGACTACCAGGTCCAGCGCGCCACGCACCCCGACGCGTGGCTGGCGGCCATGAACCGGCTCCAGCAGAAGCTCGAGCAGCCCCACCCCACCAGCACCACGTCGACGCAGGAGAAGGCATGACCGACCAGCCCAGCACCACCCGCACCGCCGTCGTCACCGGTGCCGCACGCGGCATCGGCGCGGCGGTAGCCCGGCGGCTCGCCGCGGACGGCATCGCCGTCGCCGTCCTCGACCTCGACGAGTCCGCCTGCGCGGCAGTGGTGTCCGAGATCGAGGCGTCGGGTGGGCGCGGCCTCGCCGTCGGCGTCGACGTCTCCGACGAGGCGGGTGTCGCGGCCGCCGTCGACCGGGTGGCCGGCGAGCTCGGCTCGCCGACGGTGCTCGTCAACAACGCCGGCATCATCCGCGACAACATGCTCTTCAAGATGACGACCGACGACTGGGACGCCGTCATGGGCGTGCACCTGCGTGGCTCGTTCCTCATGACCCGGGCGTGCCAGAAGCACATGGTGGAGGCCGGGTGGGGTCGCGTCGTCAACCTCAGCTCCACCTCGGCCCTCGGCAACCGCGGACAGGCCAACTACTCCGCCGCCAAGGCCGGCCTGCAGGGCTTCACCAAGACCCTCGCCATCGAGCTCGGCAGGTTCGGCGTCACGGCCAACGCCATCGCGCCGGGGTTCATCGCCACCGACATGACGCGCCAGACCGCCCAGCGGATGGGCATCACCTTCGAGCAGTTCCTCGAGGGGGCGGCCAAGGAGATCCCGGTCGGGCGCGTCGGCCAGCCCGAGGACATCGCCGCCACGGCCTCGTTCCTCGTCAGCGAGGAGGCCGGGTTCGTGTCCGGTCAGGTGATCTACGTGGCCGGCGGCCCGAAGGACTAACGCGTGACCGACCCCGTCCCCGCCGACCCGCCCGGGCTGCCCCTCGACGCGCTGGCCGCGTTCCTGGCGCGCGAGGCGCCCGGGCTGCTCGCCGGGCCGTTGACGGGCCACGTGGTCGCGGGCGGCAAGTCCAACCTGACGTACGTCGTGGGTGACGGCGTCCGCACCGTCGTCGTGCGCCGGCCGCCGCTCGGCCACGTCCTCGCCACCGCGCACGACATGGTGCGCGAGCACCGGGTCGTCCGGGCGCTGCGCGACACCCCGGTGCCCGTGCCCGAGACCTACGCGGTGTGCGCCACCGACGAGGTCATCGGTGCGCCGTTCTACGTCATGGAGCACATGGCCGGCACGCCGTACCGGCGGGCCTCCGACCTGGCGGCGCTCGGGCCGGACCGCACCAGGCTGGTCGCCGAGCGGATGGTCGACACCCTCGTCGACCTGCACGCCGTCGACCCGGAGGCTGTCGGACTCGGCGACTTCGGCCGGCCCGAGGGGTTCCTCGAGCGGCAGGTGCGGCGCTGGAGGCAGCAGCTCGACGCCTCACGCAGCCGCGACCTGCCGGGCATCGACGACCTCCACGCCCGGCTCGCCGCCTCCGTACCCGCGTCCGGCGCGGCGTCGGTCGTCCACGGCGACTACCGGCTCGACAACCTCCTCGTCGACGACGACGACACCGTCACCGCGGTGCTCGACTGGGAGATGGCGACCCTCGGCGACCCGCTCACCGACGTCGCACTGCTCGAGGCGTACCAGAGCCTGCCCGAGACCGTCGGCGCCGGCGCGGTCAGCGACGTCTCGCGTGCGCCCGGCTTCCCGACCGGCACAGAGCTGCTCGCCCGCTACGGTCAGGCCAGCGGCCGCGACCTGTCGAGCCTGTCGTTCCACCTCGGGCTGGCCTACTTCAAGCTCGCCGTGATCCTCGAGGGCATCCACTACCGCTACACGAAGGGCCAGACCGTGGGCGAGGGCTTCGCGCACATCGGCGAGGCCACCGCACCGCTCGTCGCGGCGGGTCTGCGCGCCCTCGACGAGGCCTGAGCCACAAGGACTACCGATGGATTTCGCCCATGACGCCCGTACCCTCGAGCTGCTCGCCGAGCTGCGCACGTTCGTCGACGCGCGCGTCGCGCCGACGGTGCCGACCTTCGACGCGCAGCTGGCCGCGGGTGAGGACCGCTGGGCCTGGAGCCGGGTCCCCGCCCTGCGGGAGCTGCAGGCCGAGGCGCGTGAGCGCGGCCTGTGGAACCTCTTCCTCCCCGGCCGGCACGGCGCCGGGCTGACCAACCTCCAGTACGCGCCGCTGGCCGAGGCCACCGGACGGTGCATCCGGCTGGCCCCCGCAGCGGTCAACTGCGCGGCGCCCGACACCGGGAACATGGAGGTGCTGGCACAGTTCGGCACCGATGCCCAGAAGGCCGAGTGGCTGGACCCCTTGCTGCGCGGGGAGATCCGTTCGGCCTTCGCCATGACCGAACCCGACGTCGCGAGCAGCGACGCGACGAACATCGAGCTGTCGATCCGGCGCGACGGCGCCGACTACGTCGTCAACGGGCGCAAGTGGTGGATCACGGGCGCCATGAACCCCGACTGCCGCCTCTTCGTCGTCATGGGCAAGACGGACCCCGATGCCGACCGGCACCGGCAGCAGTCGATGGTGCTCGTGCCCCGCGACACCCCCGGCCTCGAGGTCGTCCGCGGCATGAAGGTCTTCGGCTACGACGACCACGACCACGGCGGCCACGCCGAGCTGCGCTTCACCGACGTGCGCGTGCCTGCGACGAACCTCGTCGCCGGAGAGGGGGACGGCTTCGCCATCGCCCAGGCCCGCCTGGGTCCGGGCCGCATCCACCACTGCATGCGCTCGATCGGCCTGGCCGAGGTCGCCGTCGAGGCCATGTGCCGGCGCGTGTCGGGGCGGGTCGCCTTCGGCCGCCCGCTCGCGGAGCAGGGCGTCGTCCGCGACTGGGTCGCGGAGTCGCGGGTGCGCATCGAGCAGCTGCGTCTGCTCGTCCTCAAGACGGCGTGGCTCATGGACACCGTCGGCAACAAGGGCGCCCACACCGAGATCCAGGCCATCAAGATCGCGACGCCGAGGACCGTCGAGTGGATCCTCGACAAGGCGATCCAGGCCCACGGGGCCGCCGGCCTGAGCCAGGACACCGAGCTCGCGGCCGCCTTCGCCGCCATTCGCACCCTCCGCTTCGCCGACGGTCCCGACGAGGTGCACAAGAACGCCCTCGCCAGGGCCGAGCTGCGGCGGCACGCCCGCACCCCGTGAGCACCCGCCTGCAGACCATCCCTTGACCACGCCCCCGCAACCGCCGGGCAGGAAGGACGCGTCATGGACTTCGACCTCACCGAGGAGGAGCGCGAGATCCGGGACTGGGTGCGCACCTTCGTGCGCAAGGAGATCCAGCCCCTCGAGCCGGAGGTGCTCGAGCGGGAGCGACGCGGCGAGCGCGGCCTGCCCGGCAACGTCCTGAAGCCCTTGCAGGACAAGGCCCGGGGCGCCGGCTTCTTCGGCATCCAGACACCCGAGGAGTACGGCGGCATGGGCCTGGGAGCCCTGGCCGCCGCCCTCGTCGAGGTCGAGCTCGGGCGCTCGTTCGTGCCCTTCCGGTTCGCCGGCGAGGCCGACAACATCCTCTTCAGCGCCACACCGGAGCAGCAGGACCGCTACCTGCGCCCGACGATCGAGGGCACCCGCCGCTCGGCGTTCGCCATCACCGAGCCGGGCGCCGGCTCCGACGCCCGGGCGATCCGCACGAGCGCGCGCCGCGACGGTGACGAGTGGGTCATCACCGGCGAGAAGACGTTCATCACCGGCGGCCACGAGGCCGACTTCGTCATGGTCTTCGCCGTCACCGACAAGGAGAAGGGCGCCGACGGCGGCGTCACGTGCTTCCTCGTCGACCGCGACCGCGGCTGGGAGAGCCGACCGATCGACACGATGGGCGAGTGGGGCCCGGCCGCGCTCGTCTTCGACGGTGTCCGGGTCCCGCACTCGGCGATCCTCGGCGAGGAGGGCCGGGGTTTCGAGCTGGCGATGCGGTGGATCGGCAAGGGCCGGTACATGCTGCCGGCGCGCGCCCTCGGCGCCTGCGAGCGGCTCGTCGAGATGGCCATGGAGCACGCCCGCACCCGCGTCACCTTCGGCGAGCCGATCGCCGACCGGCAGGCGATCCAGTGGATGATCGCCGACTCAGCGGTGCAGATCGAGGCCCTGCGGTGGCTCGTGCTCGTCGCCGCCTGGCAGGTGGACCGTGGCCTCGACTCACGGCAGGCGCAGTCGATGGCCAAGCTGTACGGCGGCCTGCGCGCCAACGAGATCGTCGACCGGGTGCTCCAGATCCACGGTGGCATGGGCTACACCCGCGAGCTCCCGGTCGAGCGGTGGTACCGCGAGCTGCGACTGCTGCGGATCTACGAGGGCACCGACGAGATCCAGCGGCGGACCATCGCGCGCAACCTGCTGCGTGGACACGCCTCGGTGCGCGGCCACCTCGGCTGAGCCTCCGCACCCGGCCGCGCCCGCACCCCACCGGCCCGTCCCGGAGGGCATGCTGGACGGGTGCCCGATCCTCCCGCCAACGTCAAGACGTTCAACCGGTTCGCCGTCCGCGCGGCGGGTCACCGGTTCTTTCCCCTGTGGGCGGTGCTGCGGCACCGCGGCCGACGAAGCGGCACCGAGTACGCGGTCCCGGTGGCCGTCATCACGACGCCGGACGCCTTCGTCATCGCGCTGCCGTGGGGGCGCCGCACCGACTGGGTGCGCAACACCCGCGCGGCCGGGGGCTGCACCGTCCGATGGAAGGGCCGCGAGTGGGCCTGCACCGACCCGACGTTCGTCGGCAAGGACGTCGCGCTCGACGCGGCTGGGCCGGTCCTGCGCCGGATGCTGGCTCGCCAGGACCCGGAGGGCGGCTTCCTCCGCCTGACGCGTCAGCCTGCCTGAGCGGCGCCGGCGCCCGGCGACACGCCTGCGCTGCGTCCGTTTTGCCCCGGTATCGCGCCGCCGTGCGCAAGGATGGGGCGTGGCCCGCGCGACGATCCCCGAGCCCCGCGTACCACCGTCCCTCCGCCGGCACACCGTCGAGCACCCGGGCGGCGGGACGCGGTGCTGACCTCGATCCTGTCGAGCCGCCGGGGCTGGACCGCGACGGCTCTCGTCGCGCTGCTCGGCGTCGTGGTCCTCGGTGTGACGGCGGTGCGGTTCGCGCCGCCCGACTCCACCGTCGCCGTGTGGTGGCCCGCGGCGGGCATCGCCGTGGCGTTCCTCCTCGTCAGCGGCCCGGACCGCCGGCGGGCCGCGGTGTTCGTCGGCGGCGTCGTCGTCGCGAGCGGCCTGGCCAACTACTACGGCGGGCGGTCGGCGCTCGTGTCCGCGGCGTTCGGCGTGGCGAACGCCCTGGAGGCCTTCGTCGTCCACCGGCTCATGACCCGCGGGGGCCGCCGGCCACGGCTCGCGTCGATGGAGGACCTGTTCGGCCTCCTCGTCAGCACGGTGGCCGGCGCGCTGACGTTCGGAGTGCTCACCGGCGTCATCGCCGTCGTCGGCCTGCACGGCACCTTCTTCCCGACCGCCTACGCCGTCACCGCCTCGCACACCGCAGCGGTGCTCGTCATCGGGCCGCTCGGCATCGCCGCGGTGACGGCGCGGGCCCGCCCGTTCGGTCTCGAGGACGTCGCGCAGATGGTGCTCGTCGTCGGCATGACCGTCCTCGTCTTCCGGCCCGGGCAGCCCCTGCCCCTCGCCTTCCTGCCCCTGCCGGCCCTGGCGTGGGCGGCCACCCGCCAGGGGCTCCGCGTGGTGGCCGGGCAGCTGCTCGTCGTGGGGGCCGTCGCCGTCGTCGCCACGAGCGAAGGGGGTGGCCCCTTCGCCGCGGCCGGGGAGCGCGGAGACGTCAGCCCGACGGCCGTCGGAGCCCTGACCCAGGCCTTCCTCGCGACCGCCGCCATCACGACGCTGTCGCTCGCCGTGGGGGCCACCCAGCGCCGGAGGGCCCTCGGCGAGCTGCGCAGGGAGGCCCAGTTCACCGCGGTCGTCCTCGACACCGCCGCGAGCGCCATCGTCGTCGTCGACACCGACGGCCGGATCGACCGGGTCAACCGCACCGCCACCCAGTGGATCGGCGGTCGCGAGGAGGACCTCGTCGGGCTCGAGGCCGCCGAGCTCTTCCCGGTCGCCGAGGGCCGTGAGCGGCTGCGACGACGGTTCGCGCACCTGCGCGACCACGACTTCCCGTCGACCGACGAGCAGGAGTGGCTGCGGCCCGAGGGGGGCCGTCGGCACGTCGTCTGGTCGAACCGGTGGCTCACCGACGATCTCGGACGGCCCAGTCACCTCGTCAAGACCGGTGTCGACGTCACGGAGGCGCGTGCCGCGCTCGACCGCGAGCGGCGGGTCGTCGAGGAGCTCACCGCCCTCGACCAGACGAAGAACGACTTCGTGTCGTCGGTCAGCCACGAGCTGCGCACGCCGCTCGCCAGCGTCCTCGGCTACGCGGAGATGCTCGAGGACGGCGCCGCCGGCGAGCTGACGACCCGCCAGCGCGACCTCGTGGCCCGCATCGACCGCAACGGCCGGCGCCTGCTCGAGCTCATCGAGGACCTCCTCGTCAACTCCCGCATCGAGTCCGACCGGCTCGACCTCGACCTGCGTCGCTGCGACCTCGCCGACGTCGTCGCGCAGGCCTGGGACGGGCTGCGGCCGCTGAGCGAGCGGCGGGACCTCGACCTGTCGATCGACATCGCCGCGAAGCCGCTGTGGGTCCGGGGCGACCCCGTCGCGCTCGAGCGGGTCACGATGAACCTGCTGTCCAACGCGGTCAAGTTCACGCCGGACGGTGGCTCGGTCGAGGTGTCCCTGCGGGCGGGCGACGGCCACCCGACCACCTCCCCCGACGGTCCGGCCGTGGCGACCGCCGGTACCGATGGCATCGGGCCGTCCGCCCGTCTCGTCGTGCGCGACTCGGGCATCGGCATCCCGTCCGCGGACCTCGAGAAGGTGTTCCGCCGGTTCTACCGGTCCAAGACGGCCACCGACCAGGCGATCCAGGGCACGGGCCTGGGCCTGTCCATCGTCCGGGCCATCGTCGAGGGCCACGGCGGGACCATCGAGGTCGTGTCGACGCCGGGTGCCGGCGCGACGTTCACCGTGACGCTGCCGGCCCTGCCGGCGGGGGCGACCGGGGCGACGGCATGACCTGCCACGGGCCGGCCCGGGTCGACCTGGTGCAGGACGAGACGTGGGAGGTCAGGGCCCTGCGTCGGCTCACCGAGCTGATGAACCGGGTCAGCGCCCAGGACGACCTCGGCAGCCTCTTCGACATGGTCGTCGAGGGGGCGGCCGACGTCGTCGGGTTCACCGTCGCGGCGATCAGCGTCGTCGACGACGCGACGGGTGACCTCGTCGTCGTGGCGGTCGCCGGTGACGACAGCGCCAAGGCGCAGCTCATGGGCCGCTGCACGCCCCGCCACGCGATCGAGGCCGAGTTCGCCGTGGCCGAGGAGTGGGGGAGCCTGCGGTTCGTCCCGGCCGACCGGCTGCCCGCCGGCGCCCAGGACGGCTGGGTGTCGACCGACTGGCGCCCTGACGCCGACGACCCCGACGCGTGGGACCCCGAGGACACGCTCGTGGCGCCGCTGCTCGACGCGGTCGGCGACCTGCTCGGCATCCTGTCGGTCGACCTGCCGCTGAGCGGCCGCCGCCCGGACCGGACCCAGCGGGCGGTGCTCGAGCTGTTCGCCAACCAGACCGGCATCGCGATCCAGGCGGCACGCCAGCGTCACGCGCTGACCGAGCGGGTCCGGCTCGGGGAGGCCGTCAAGTCCGTGGCCCGCATCGCCCAGGACGACCTCGAGCCGGCCCGCGTCGTCGACGTCGCTGCGCCGCGGATCGCCGCCGGCCTCGCCTCGGAGACCCTGTGGCTGCGGATCTTCGGCGTCCAGGGCGACGACGAGCGGGAGAGCGTGTCGGCGCGCAGCGGCGAGGCCGTCGTCGCGCCCTCCCTCGTCGACCTCGCCCGCCGGCTCAGTGCCCGGCTCTGGGACGAGGGCGAGGTGGCGGTGGCCCGTCCGGGGCGCGCCGAGCCGGCCCGCGAGTGGTCCGAGGCCGACGTCGCGCTCGCGTCCGAGTTCCTGACGGCGGCGTCGGCCGGGTCGTTGCTGCTCGCGCCGATCGGCTCCGGGTCGTCCTGCTACGGCTACCTCGCCGCGGTCCGCGGCGTGCGCGACGCGTCGTGGACCGCCGCCGAGACCCAGGCTGCCCTCGAGATGGCGCGTGACCTCGGCCGGGCCGTGCGCAACGCGCGGCTCTACGCGGCCGAGCGCCGGGTCGCGGACGAGCTGCGCGAGGCCGACCGCAGTCGCACCCAGCTGTTCTCGACGGTGTCGCACGAGCTGAAGAACCCGCTCGCCTCGATCGTCGGGCACGTCGAGCTGCTCCGTGGCGAGCCCGAGAACCTCGCGTGGTCGCTCGGCGTCATCGAACGCAACACCGAGCGCCTCCAGGTGCTCGTCGACGACCTCCTGACCCTGTCGCGGGTCAGCGACCCCGACCGGGCGATGCCCTTCACCGACGTCGACCTCGGCGAGCTGACCCGCGACGTCGTCGACATGTTCCGGCCGCGGGCCGACGGTCAGGAGGTCGCGCTGACCTTCGCCGAGCCGCCGGCGGTCCCGGTGGTCCGGGGCAGCGCCGGCGACCTCGAGCGCGTCGTGCAGAACCTCGTGAGCAACGCGGTGAAGTTCACCCGAGCCGGCGGCGTCGTCACCGTCTCGCTCGAGCACCGCGACCAGGGGCTGGTCCTGACCTGCGCCGACGACGGCATCGGCATCTCGGCCCATGACCAGGAGCGCCTCTTCACCGAGTTCTTCCGCGGCACCAACCCCGAGGGGCTCAAGGTGCCGGGCACCGGGCTCGGCCTGTCGATCGCGCACCGGGTCGTCGAGCGCCACGGCGGCCGGCTCGAGGTCGAGTCCGAGCTCGGTCGCGGCACGAGCGTCACCCTGCTGCTACCGGTCTCCTGACGGACGGCTGCGCGGTGGCGCCCGCGCCGTCACCGGCCCGGGGGCGATCGCTGCCGCTGCGGATGCTCTTGCCGTGGCCGGGGCCGGGGCCGGTGCCGAGGACGCGGGTGCGGACGCCGGCGGAGGCGCGGGCCCACAGCGCCGTGAGCGGGCGCGTCCACAGCCACCAGTAGGCGAGGCCGAGCGCCATCGACCCGAGGAAGGCGGGCACCGGGTGGCCCCAGAGCACCTCGAGGGCCTGCCAGTGGATGACGTAGATGTGCAGGGACGCGGCGGCCAGCACCTGCACGAGCGGCACGAGCACGGCCGGGATGCGGCTCACGGGGCGCCAGAGCAGGAGCAGGACGAACGCGGCGGTGAGGCCGTCCCGGGCGGGGTTGAACGAGAACGTGCCGATCATCGCGACGGCCACGACCGTGGCGACCCGGCGCTGGACGGGCGTCGCCGCTCGGGCGAGGGCCCAGCCGAGGAGGAACAGGTGGAGCACGACGAGCGCCGATCCCTGCATGCGCGGGACCGGCAGCGGCAGGATCGGCAGGCGGAACAGGACGAACGCCGCCACGCTCAGGGCCAGCGGCAGCCGGAACGGGTGACGCCCGTCGAGCGCGGCCACGCGCCGTGAGGCGGTGAGGGCGGCGACGGCGACGAGCGCCACGACGATCGCCTCGACGAACCAGAACCGCCACGGCGGCCCGAGCCTCTCCTGCCCGAAGACCCAGTTGGCGAGGAAGAGGTTGCGCGTCTCGTAGTACCCGCCGAGCACGTGCGCGCTGACGATGACGACGAGCGCCGGCACGGCGATGCGGGCCGCCGCCCCGAGCACGCGCCGGGCGCGCCGGCGGCGGTCGGGGTCGGCCAGCTGGAACCGGGCCAGCTGGTAGCCGGCGACGACGAGCAGTGCGTTGGCGGTGCCCTGCAACGAGAACAGGTCGGCGTGCGTGCCGACGATGAGGACGATGGCGAGGGCGCGGAGCCAGACCCCGGTCTCGACGGTGCGCCAGGCGATCCGGTCGGCGAGTGTGCGAGACCCTCTGCGTGACGACGAGTTCGGCCTGCGTGCGGCCGATGCGCCGGCTTGCGCGCGCCGCGCCCCCGGCGTGGGGGAGGAGGCGGGGGCAGCGGTGTGCATCCGCTCGAGCTCGGCGACCGGGGTCACGTGCCAGGCCGCCGGCAGCCGTCCGAGGAGCTCCTCGAGCCGGATGGACACCTCGACGTAGGACAGCGAGTCCCCGCCGAGGGACACGAAGGTCGCGTCGGCGGCGACGTCCCGCTGCAGGAGCCGTGCGTAGAGGCCCGCGACGGCACGCTCGGGACCGGCGTCGGCCGCGGCATCCGGGCGCGCCGGGCAGTCGGCACACGCCAGTGCGAGCACGGCGGGGTAGTCCGGCTTGCCGGAGGCCAGCACCGGGTGCTCGGCCACGGGCACGACCCGCAGGGCGTCCCGGGGCACGCCGGACGTGCGGATCACCTGGTGGCGCAGCGACTCGCGTGCGGGCGCGGCCATGGCACCGCTCGCGGCCACGGCGACGAGGCCGTCGCGACCGGCGCAGCGCACGTCGTGGCCCTCCTGGCGCAGCCGGCACTCGAGCGCGTCGAGGTCGACGCGGTGCCCGAGCACCTTGACGAACCGGGCGCGCCGGCCGGTGACCCGGACGAGCCCCTCCGGGGTGAGCTCGCCGAGGTCGCCGGTGCGCAGCACGTCGACGGTGCGCCCGAGCGAGAGGTCCCCGGGCTCGCGCGCGTAGCCCAGCATGACGTTCGGCCCGCGGAAGACGATCTCGCCGTCCTCGACCTCGATCGAGGCGCCCGGCACCGGCACCCCCACCGTGTCGGGGTGCGCCGCGGCGAGGTGGGGTGGCAGGTAGGCCATCCGGGCCGTCGCCTCGCACTGCCCGTACATGACGACGAGGTCGAAGCCGCGCTCCTGCCCGAGGCGCGCGAAGCGGCGGACGCGCTCGGCGTCCATGCGTCCGCCGGCCTGGGTGACGTAGCGCAGCGTCGGCAGGTCTCGCTCGGCGAAGCCGCTGCGCTCGAGCAGCGCGAAGGTGTGCGGCACGCCGGGGAACGTCGTGGCGCCCGCCGCCCGGAACTGCGTCCAGAAGCACTCGTCGACGACGGACCGGTCGGTCAGCAGGACCGACGCGCCCCGCGCGAGGTGCGTGGTCAGCACGGACAGCCCGTAGCAGTACGTCAGCGGCAGCGTCAGGGCCGCGCAGTCGTCGGGCCGGATCCCGAGCGCGGCGTCGATCTGGGCGGCGTTGGCCGCGAGGTTGGCGGCCGACAGGCGCACGAGCTTGGCCGATCCGGTCGACCCGCTCGTGCTGAGCAGGAGCGCGAGCTCGGGATGCAGGTCGTGGGCCGAGGCCTCCCGCCGGACGTCGACCCGGCCTCTCGGGTCGAGGACGATGTCGGGCCGGTAGGCGGCCCCGACCCGCTGCGCGGCCTCGCCGGCCGCCGCCAGGAGGACGACGTGCCCGGCGCGCTGGGCGGCGAGGAGCGCCACGACGGTCTCGACGGTGGTGCGACCCTCGACGAGGACGAGCCGGCGCGCTCCGGCGAGGCGCTCGGCCACGGCGTCGACGCGTCGGGCGAGCTCGGCGTAGCTGACCGGGCCGGCGTCGGTGTGCAACGCGGTCCGGGTGCCGTGCGCGGCGAGGCCGTGGACCCACGCGAGCCCGGGCAGGGCAGCGGCCCGTTCGAGCGGGAGGGCGGTCGCGGTCACGGGCCGTAGTCAATAAGGTTAGGCATACCTAATGCAAGTGCGGCCCCCGGTTTCGGCCGACGCCCCGGCGTCCGTTAGCCTGCTTTAGGTCACGAGGTCGTTGCGTAATTCGGACTCGTGGCGAGCACCACCGCCAGACCCGTGCCAGACCCGTGCCAGACCCGTGCCCGACCCGTGCCCCAGACCCGCCACCAGACCCGCCACCAGGAGCCCCGCCGTGACGCGCCGCCGCACCGCCCTCGTCCTCGCCGCGACCCTCGCGGCAGCTCTCGGCCTGGCCGCCTGCGGCGGCAGCCTCGAGGCGAGCGGCGACCTTGACGCGTCGAAGCTGACGATCTACAGCGCCCAGCACAAGAACCTCACCGAGGAGTGGGGCAAGCAGTTCCAGGACAAGACCGGCATCCAGGTGCAGGTGCGCTACGGCAACGACTCGTCGATGGGCGCCCAGATCGTCCAGGAGGGCGCGAGCTCGCCCGCCGACGTCTTCCTGACGGAGAACTCGCCGGCCATGACGACGGTCGAGCAGGCGGGTCTGCTCGCCCCGGTCGACGCCGCGACCCTCGGCCAGGTGGGGCCGCAGTACGTCCCCTCGTCGAAGGACTGGGTCGGCATCGCGGCGCGCTCGACCGTCCTCGTCTACAACCCGAGCAAGATCTCCGAGTCGCAGCTGCCGACGTCCCTCATGGACCTCGCCAAGCCGGAGTTCGCGGGCACGTGGGGTGCGGCGGCGGGCGGTGCGGACTTCCAGGCCATCGTCTCGGCCGTCCTCGCCACCCAGGGTGAGGCCAAGACCTCCCAGTGGCTCGCGGCCCTGAAGTCGGGCGCGAAGATCTACCAGAACAACATCGCGACGATGAAGGCCGTCAACTCCGGCCAGTCGGCGATGGGCGTCATCTACCACTACTACTGGTACCGCGACCAGGCCCTCGACAAGGAGAGCAGTGGCAACACCAAGCTGCACTACTTCAAGAACGAGGACCCGGGTGCCTTCGTCAGCCTCTCCGGCGGCGGCGTCCTCAAGAGCAGCAAGCACGCGGCCGACGCGCAGAAGTTCCTCGCGTTCGTGACGAGCAAGCAGGGCCAGCAGGTGCTCGGCACGACCGACGCCAAGGAGTACGCCGTCGGCACCGGCGTGGCCTCGGACCCGGCGCTGCCGCCGCTCGACTCGCTGCAGGCCCCGAAGATCGACCCGTTCACGCTCAACGGCCCGAAGGTCATCGAGCTGATGACGAAGGCGGGGATCCTCTAGGTGACGACCACGCCGACGAGCCCGCTGCCGGCCGCCAACGGCCCCGCGGCCGAGCCGACCGCCCCGACACCCCCCGCGCGGGCTGTCTCTTATACACATCTGACGCTGCCGACGACGGA
>NZ_JBPGXG010000057.1:0-25812 GCF_056755255.1 Monashia sp. HAY1-5C
TCCGTCGTCGGCAGCGTCAGATGTGTATAAGAGACAGCTCCGGGGCGGTGGGGGGTCGGTGTGTATACGTCAGTGCTCAGTCTGAGTGAGCAGTGACGTAGCGCCCGGGGTCGAACGGGGTGGCCTAGTGGACGCGGGCCACCCCGGCGTCGTCCGCGCGCTCGGTGCTGGTGCCGGGGCAGCCCTGCGTGCCCGAGCACGACCAACCGGCTGGGGTGAGGTGCGCCGCGCGCGCCGTGTGCGTCGTCGCGGGTCCCGCCGTCACCGGCTCCGCCGCCTTCTCCGGCGTCTCCACCCGCGTCACGGGCGACGCGGGTTCGGCCGCGTCCGCCAGCCCTGTGTCGTCGGCGATGAGCAACCACGAGACGGCGCCACCGGCCACGAGCAGCACCGCACACACGAGCATCGCGGAGTGGTAGCCGGAGGAGAACACCTCGGGTCGTGCGTAGTCCGCACCCGCGAGCCCGACGGCCGCGGGCAGCGCCGCGACCGCGAGGAGGCTGCCGGCGCGCGCCACGGCGTTGTTGACGCCGCTCGCGACGCCGGCGAACCGGTCCGGGGCGGCGGCGAGCACCGTCGCCGTGAGCGGCGCGACGAGCAGCACCAGCCCGACGCCGAAGACGGTGACGCCGGGAAGCACCCCGGTCCAGTAGGACGAGGACGCGTCGACGCCGGCGAGCAGCAGCGTGCCGACCCCGCACAGGACGGGACCGACGGTCATCGGCAGCCGCGGACCGATGCGCGCCGCCAGCTCACCGCCGCGCGCCGCGAACAGCAACATGAGGACCGTGATGGGCAGCGAGGCCGTGCCCGCCGGCAGCGGCCCCCACCCGAGCACCGTCTGCAGCTGCAGGGTGAGGAAGAAGAAGACCGCGCCCAGCGCCGCGTAGACGAGCAGCGTCATGCCGTTGGCCGCGCTGAACTGCCGCGACGCGAACAGCGACGGAGGCACCATCGGGTGGCGGGTGCGCCGCTCGACGACGACGAAGGCGGCCGCCAGCGCGAGACCGACGGCGGCGACCCCCGCCGTGCCGCCGGCACCGAGGGAGTCGTGCTCGATGAGCGCGTAGGTCGTGACGCCGAGGGCGAGCGTCGCGAGAAGCGCCCCGGTGACGTCGAAGGTGTGGTCGGCCTCGGCGTCCCGGGTCTCGGGGACGGCAGCGAGGGCGATCCACACGGTCAGGACGCCGAGCGGCACGTTGAGCAGGAACGCCCACCGCCAGCTCGCGTACTCGACGAGCCATCCGCCGACGAACGGGCCGACGGCCGCGGCGATGCCACCCAGCCCGGACCACGCGCCGATGGCCTTCGCGCGGTCGTCGTGCCGGAACGTCGACTGGATCATCGCCAGGCTGCCCGGGGTGAGCAGGGCGCCACCGACGCCCTGGAGGACCCGCGCTGCGATGAGCTGGCCGGGGGACTGGGCCAGGCCGCAGGCCGCGGAGGCCAGCGTGAACCACACGACTCCGACGACGAAGACGCGACGGCGGCCGTAACGGTCACCGAGGGAGCCACCGAGCAGGATCAGGGACGCGAGCGCCAGGAGGTAGCCGTTCGAGATCCATTGCAGCGCAGCGAGGTCGGCGGACAGGTCGTGCCCGATGCGCACGAGTGCGACGTTGACGACCGTGCCGTCGAGCATGGCCATGCCCGACCCGAGGACCGCCGCGGTGACGACGAGCCGTCCCGTCCGGGTCCCGAGCGTCAGGCCGCCTGCCGGAGCGTCGGTGGTCACGACCGGCTCGGCGGACGGGTCATCGCCAGCACGTCGAGGGCGTCGTCGAGCTGCTCCTCGGTCAGCTTTCCGTCCGCGACATGGCCCTGGTCGATGACGACGTCGCGGATCGTCCGCCGCTCGCGCACCGCCTGCTTGACCACGGCCGCCGCAGCCTCGTAGCCGATGTACCGGTTGAGCGGCGTGACGACCGACGGCGAGCCCTCGGCCAGCGCGCGGGCGTGCTCCACCTCGGCCGTGATGCCCTCGACGCAGCGGTCGGCGAGCAGCCGCGCGGTCGAGGCGAGCAGGGTCAGCGACTCGAGGACGTTCTTGGCCAGGACCGGCAGCATGACGTTGAGCTCGAAGTTGCCGGCCGCGCCCGCGGTGGTCACGGTGACGTCGTTGCCGATGACCTGCGCGCACACCATGAGGGTCGCCTCGGGCACGACGGGATTGACCTTGCCCGGCATGATGCTGGACCCGGGCTGCAGGTCGGGCAGGTGGATCTCCCCGAGGCCGGTTCGGGGGCCGGAGGACATCCACCGCAGGTCGTTGCAGATCTTCGTCAGGCCCACGGCCACGACCTTGAGGGCACCCGACAGCTCGACGACGGCGTCCTGGGTCGACTGGGCCTCGAAGTGGTTCTCGGCCTCGCGGAACTCGATCCCGGTGTCGGCCGACACCCGCTCGATGACCGCCGCCGCGAAACCCGGCGCGGCGTTGATGCCGGTCCCGGCGGCGGTGCCACCCAGGGGCAGCTCCGCGGTCGCGCGGGCCGCGTGCCGGACGCGTTCGGCGCCGAGCTCGACCTGCCGGCGGTACCCGCCGAACTCCTGGCCGAGGGTCACGGGGACGGCGTCCATGAGGTGCGTGCGTCCGGGCTTGACGACGTCGGCGAACTCGGCCTCCTTGTCGCCGAGCGCCGTGGCGAGGTGCTCGAGGGCCGGGACCAGGTCGGTCAGGGCGGCCTCGGTGGCGGCGATCCGCAGGGCGCTGGGGAAGGTGTCGTTGCTCGACTGGCCGGCGTTGACGTGGTCGTTGGGATGCACGCCGAGTCCCGAGGACAGGTGGGCCAGGCGCGCGACGACCTCGTTGACGTTCATGTTCGTCGAGGTGCCCGAACCGGTCTGGAAGACGTCGACCGGGAACTGGTCGTCGTGCTCGCCCCGGGCGACCTCGTCGGCGGCAGCTGCGACGGCCCGGGCCATCGGTGCCTCGAGGACGCCGAGGTCCGCGTTCACCCGCGCCGCCGCGGCCTTGAGCCGGGCGAGGGCGTGCACGACGCCCGACGGGACCGGTTGGCCGCTCACCGGGAAGTTCTCGACGGCCCGGGCCGTCTGGGCACCCCACAGGGCATCGGCGGGCACCTGGACCTCGCCCATCGAGTCGTGCTCGGTCCGGTACGCCTGGCTCGCGTCAGTCATGCCCCCCATCATGCGCGCCCGGCCCGGGCCGTGGCGCGGCAACGGGGTCGGTCAGCGGGGGCAGTCGTCGGCCGGCACCGGACGCGGCTCGCGAGCCTGCCCCCGACCGCCGGCGTCCGTCGCCTCCGTCGCCTCCGTGGCCTGCACGCCCTCGGGAGCCTCCCTACCGTCCCCGGCCCGGGTGGCCCGGGTCGCGCGTCGCGTGGCCCGGACGCTGAGCAGGGAGTCGGTCGTCAGGAGCAGCAGGGCCACCCAGACGATGCCGAAGCCCACCCACCGCTCGGCCGGCAGGTGCTCGCCGAGCAGGAGCACGGCGCAGAGCAGCTGCATGACCGGGGTGATGAACTGGATGAGGCCGATCGTCACGAGGGGGACGCGCCGGGCCGCGGCGGCGAAGCACAGCAGCGGAACTGCCGTGACGACACCGGACAGCACGAGCAGGGTCGTGTGGACGGCACCGTGGTGGCCGAACGCGAGGCCGCCGTGGCCCGCGACGAGCCCGAGCGTCACCGCGGCGATGGGCGCGAGCACGACCGTCTCGACGGTGAGCCCGTGCAGGGCCTCCAGGCTCGCCCCGAGCTTCTTCTTCGTCAGCCCGTAGAGGGAGAACGAGCCGGCCAGGGCCAAGGCGACCCACGGCACGTGTCCGCCCGCGACACCGAGGAACACGGCGGCCGCGACGCCGATGCCGACGGCCGCCCACTGGAGCGCCCGCAGCCGCTCCCGGAGCACGACCACCCCGAGCGCGACCGTGACGAGCGGGTTGAGGAAGTAGCCGAGGGCCGCCTCGCTCGTGTTGCCGGCCACGACGGCGGCCACGTACACGACCCAGTTGACGGCGATGAGCACCGCGGCCACCGCGAGCCCGACGAGCAGCCGGGGCCGACGCAGCAGCGGAGCGACCCAGCCGACGTCGCGGCGGGCGAGCAGGACGAGCGCGCAGACCAGCAGGGTCCACAGGATGCGGTGGGCGAGGATCTCCCAGGCGCCTGCGGGGCGCAGCGCGTCGAAGTAGAGCGGGAACAGTCCCCAGAGGCCGTACGCCGCGAACCCGAGGACGGTGCCCCGGCCGGTCTCGCCCTCGGGAGAGCCGAGCGCGAGCCCACCTGCGCGGGCCGCCACGGGCCGTCGCGCAGAAAGACCCCCAGACGGAAGCCCGGACGGGCGCGACCTCACGGCCGGCCCGGCGACGCGGCGTGCAGCGACCTCACGCGGTCGTGGGCTCGCCCACGGTCCACGTGTCGCGGCCGGCGAGGAGGGCGTCGATGTCGGCGTCGGTGACCGGCGTCGTGCGGGCCGAGGCGACCTGCTCGCGCAGCCGGTCGTCGTAGGTCGGGCGCGAGACGTTGCGGAAGACTCCCATCGGCACGTGGCCGAGGTCGGGGGAGTCGAGGCGCGAAAGGGCGAAGGCACCCGACGGGTCGGTGGCTCCGGCGTCGTGGACGACGACCCGCGCGGGGTCCGCCTCGGCGCGCGGCACGACCGACAGCGAGCCGCGGTCGTCGCGCACGACGACGGTTTCGGCGGTGCCGACCTCTTGCCCGTCGACGAGGTGCAGGATGCGAGCCGCGGCCTCGGTGCGGTCCTTGAGGACGTCGAAGACGCCGTCGTTGAAGATCGGGCAGTTCTGGTAGATCTCGACGAACGCCGACCCGCGGTGCTCGGCCGCCGCGCGCAGCACCGCCGTCAGGTGCTGGCGGTCGGAGTCCATGGTTCGGGCGACGAAGCTCGCCTCGGCGCCGAGCGCGAGCGACACCGGGTTGAACGGGGTGTCGAGCGAGCCGAGCGGCGTCGACTTGGTCACCTGGCCGACCTGCGACGTCGGCGAGTACTGGCCCTTCGTCAGCCCGTAGATCTCGTTGTTGAACAGCAGGATCTTGAGGTTGACGTTGCGGCGCAGCGCGTGGATGAGATGGTTGCCACCGATCGACAGGGCGTCGCCGTCACCGGTGACGACCCATACCGAGAGGTCCTCGCGCGTGGCGGCCAGGCCCGTGGCGATGGCGGGGGCGCGGCCGTGGATCGAGTGCATGCCGTACGTGTCGAGGTAGTACGGGAAGCGCGAGCTGCACCCGATGCCGGAGACGAAGACGATGTTCTCGCGGCGCAGCCCGAGCTCGGGCAGGAAGCCCTGCACGGCGGCGAGGATCGCGTAGTCGCCGCACCCCGGGCACCAGCGCACCTCCTGGTCGGAGGTGAAGTCCTTCTTCGTCAGGGCCTCACCCTCGCCGAGGCGCGGGACGCCGGTGGTGCCGAGGGCAGGCATGCCGAGGTCGATGCTCACTTCGCAGTCTCCTTCACGCGTGCGTCGGTGCCGTGGGCCGTGCCGTTCCCGTGGGCGTCAGGGGTGGCGGCGCCCACGGCACCGGCCGCACCGGCACCGGCGGGGGCGCCCGCGCCGGCGGCGGGGCGCGTCGACGCGGAGGCCGCGGCCACGACGTCGGCCAGCTCGCGGGCCTGGAACGGCAGGCCCCGCACCGACGTGTGCGACTCGACGTCGACGAGGTACTTCGCGCGCAGCAGCAGGGCTAGCTGGCCGAGGTTCATCTCGGGGACGATGACGCGGTCGTAGCCGCGCAGCACCTCGCCGGTGTTGGCGGGGAACGGGTTGAGGTGACGCAGGTGGGCCTGGGCGACCCGGGCGCCCCGCGCACGGGCCTCGCGCACGCCGGCGGCGATCGGGCCGTACGTCGAGCCCCAGCCGAGGACGAGGACGTCCGCGTCGCCGGACGGGTCGTCGACCTCGAGCGGCGCGACGGTGTCGGCGATCCCGTCGATCTTGGCCTGGCGCAGGCGCGTCATGTGGTCGTGGTTGTCGGGGTCGTAGGAGATGTTGCCCGTGACGTCGGCCTTCTCGATGCCGCCCACGCGGTGCTCGAGGCCCGGCGTTCCCGGCACGGCCCACGGCCGCGCGAGCGTCTCGGGGTCGCGCAGGTACGGATGGAAGACGGGGGCGCCCGCGGCGTCGGTGGCGTTGGGCTCGGTGGCGTGCTCGACGGTGAGGTCGGGCAGCTCGGCCGTCCGCGGCAGGCGCCACGGCTCGGACCCGTTGGCGAGGTAGCCGTCGGACAGGACGATGACGGGGGTGCGGTACGTCGTGGCGATGCGGACGGCCTCGAGGGCGACGTCGAAGCAGTCCGCGGGCGTGGCGGGGGCGACGACGGCCACCGGGGACTCGCCGTTGCGCCCGAACATCGCCTGGAGCAGGTCGGCCTGCTCGGTCTTGGTCGGCAGGCCGGTCGAGGGCCCACCGCGCTGGATGTCGCAGATGACGAGCGGCAGCTCGAGCGAGACCGCGAGGCCGATGGTCTCGGCCTTGAGCGCCAGGCCCGGGCCGGAGGTGGTCGTGACGCCGAGCGCGCCACCGAAGCTCGCCCCGAGCGCCGCGCCGACGCCGGCGATCTCGTCCTCGGCCTGCATCGTCGCGACGCCGTAGCGCTTGAGACCGGCGAGGGTGTGCAGGATGTCGGAGGCGGGCGTGATCGGGTAGGAGCCGAGGAAGAGCGGCAGGCCGGCGCGGTGGGCTGCCGCGACGAGACCGAGCGACAGCGCGACGTTGCCGGTGACGTTGCGGTACGTGCCGGCGCGCATCCGGGCCGGGGCGACCTCGTAGGCGACGGCGAAGTCCTCGGTCGTCTCGCCGTAGTTGAACCCGGCGTGCAGCGCGGCGAGGTTCGCCTCGAGGATCTCCGGCTTGTCGGCGAACTTGCCCTTGAGGAACGCCTCGGTGCCGTCCATCGGCCGCGTGTAGAGCCAGGACAGCAGACCGAGGGCGAACATGTTCTTGGCCCGCTCCTTCTCCTTGCGGGTCAGGTCGGTGAAGGACGCGAGCGCCTCGACCGTGATCGAGGTCAGGGCCACCGGGTGCACGTGCCACGAGGCGAGGGAGCCGTCCTCGAGCGGGTTCTGCGTGTAGCCGACCTTCGACAGGTTGCGCTTCGAGAACTCGTCGGTGTTGACGATGAGGGTGGCGCCGCGCGGCAGGTCGCGCAGGTTGGCCTTGAGGGCCGCCGGGTTCATCGCCACGAGGACGTCCGGCGCGTCGCCCGGTGTCAGGACGGTGTGGTCGGCGAAGTGCAGCTGGAAGCTGGACACGCCGGGCAGCGTGCCCTGGGGTGCGCGGATCTCGGCGGGGAAGTTCGGCAACGTCGACAGGTCGTTGCCGAGCAGCGCGGTCTGTGACGTGAAGCGGTCACCGGTCAGCTGCATGCCGTCGCCGGAGTCCCCGGCGAACCGTATGACCACGCGGTCGAGCTGCTGGACCTTCTTGGTGCTCATGCTCTGCGACGTCCTCGAACTTCCTACGATCCACGGCCCGGGGCAGCGCGCGGCGGGCTTCTTCCATGCTATGTCGCACACGGGCGCAGTTTGTGCAGGTGCCAGAACGTGGACCCGCCCAATCGGGCCGAGGCGCGCACCCGCACCGTGCCGCTCGACTGCCGGCATGGATAGGCTGGCCGACATGTCCGGGTACGTGGCCGTCGCAGCGGTGCTCGCCGCCGGCGTCGTCCTCGTGACCGCCGCGATGCTGGCCCGCCGGCTCCTCGCCCCGCGCGCCCCGCTGGCGGCCAAGCTGACGACGTACGAGTCCGGCGTCGACCCGGTCGGCGAGGGCTGGGCCCAGACCAAGGTGCGCTACTTCGTCTTCAGCTTCCTCTACGTCGTCTTCGCCGTCGACGCCATCTACCTGTTCCCGTGGGCGCTCGTGCTGCGCGACGCGTCGATCGGCCGGGCGAGCCTCGTCGAGATGGGCGTCTTCATCGGCGTCATCGTCCTCGGTCTCGCGCACGCCGCCCGCCGCGGCCTCCTGAGGTGGGTGTGATGGCGGCCCGCGAGCCGGGAGGTCCCGTGGACCTGCCGATGCCGACCGTCCCGTCGGCGCAGGCCCCGGTGCAGATGGGCGTGCTGGGCGCGTACGCGCCGCGTCCGGTCAAGGTCGTCCTCAACTGGGGCCGGCGCTACTCCCTGTGGGTCTTCAACTTCGGGCTGGCCTGCTGCGCCATCGAGTTCATCGCTGCGTCGATGGGACGGCACGACTTCATCCGGCTCGGCGTCATCCCCTTCGCGCCCGGTCCGCGGCAGGCCGACCTCATGGTCGTGTCCGGCACCGTCACCGACAAGATGGCCCCGGCCATCCGCCGCCTCTACGACCAGATGCCCGAGCCGAAGTACGTCATCTCCTTCGGTGCCTGCTCCAACTCGGGCGGCCCGTACTGGGACTCCTACTCGGTCACCAAGGGCGTCGACCAGGTGGTGCCCGTCGACGTCTACGTGCCGGGGTGCCCACCGCGCCCGGAGGCTCTGCTGCACGGCATCATCCGCCTCCAGGAGCAGATCGCCGACGAGCGCCTCTCGGCCCAGCGCATCCGCGGCCGGTACGCCGGCAACCGCGTCGCCAGCGCCGGTGACGTCCGCCGACCGCTGCTGTCGCGCCCGCGTCGCCGGGGGCCCGGCGCGTCCGGTCGCGGCCCGTCCGGCGCCGGCGCACCCGCCACCCCCCGCACGTCCGGCACGTCCGGCACGTCCGGTACGTCCGGTACGGGTGGGACGACGGGGGCCGGCCGATGATCACCGCAGACCCGCGCGACGTCCCGGTCGACGACTGGGCCGGCGCGGTCCTCGAGCTGCGCGAGCAGGGCTACCGGTACTTCGACTGGCTGACCGCCGTCGACGAGACCGACCGCGACGACGCACCCGGCTTCGACGTCGTGTGCCACCTGCTCGACCCGTCGAGGCCCGGCGCGGCCACCGGCGTCCTCGTGCGCACCCGCGCGCCCGAGGGACGTGCCGTCCCCTCGCTGACACCGGTCTTCGCGGGCGCCGCGTGGCACGAGCGCGAGACCCACGAGATGTTCGGCATCGACTTCGACGGCTTCGACGACGGCACCGGGCTCGGGCTGCGCCCGCTCCTGCTGCCCGAGGGCTTCGAGGGCACGCCGCTGCGCAAGTCGTTCGTGCTGGCGGCCCGCGCGTCCAAGCCGTGGCCGGGTGCCAAGGAGCCGGGGGAGGGCCACGACAGCGCCCGCGCCCCCGGTCGCCGCCGCGTGCAGGCACCGGGCGTGCCCGGACCCGAGTGGGGTCCGCGATGACGCTCGCCCCCTGGCTCGAGGTCGTGCTGCGTGCCGTCGCCGTGCTCGTCGCCTTCCTCGTGCTGCCGCTCCTCGTCGGCCAGACCGAGCACAAGGTCATGGCACACATGCAGGGCCGGCTCGGGCCGATGTACGCCGGCGGGTTCCACGGCTGGGCCCAGCTGGTCGCCGACGGCGTCAAGTTCGTCCAGAAGGAGGACGTCACGCCGGCGCGCGCCGACCGGTGGGTGTTCCGCCTCGCGCCGTTCGTCGCGCTCGTGCCCTATCTCGTCGCGCTGGCCGTCGTACCGCTGTCGCCGGACGTCGTCGGGGCCGACGTCGAGGCCAGCGTCGTGCTCGTCCTCGCGGCCGTCGGCGTCGGCGTCGTCGGCACGCTCATGGCCGGCTGGGCCTCGGCCAACAAGTACTCGCTGCTCGGCGCGATGCGTGCGGCCGCGCAGCTCGTCTCCTACGAGCTGCCGCTCGTGCTGTCGGTCGCGTCGGTCGCGCTCGCGGCCGGCACACTCTCGGTCGTCGGCATCGCCGAGGCGTGGTCGCCGTGGTGGCTGCTCTGGCAGCTGCCGGGCATGGTCGTCTTCCTCGTCGCTGCGCTCGCCGAGCTGCAGCGCCCGCCGTTCGACATGCCGGTCGCCGACTCCGAGATCGTCTTCGGGGCCTTCACCGAGTACACCGGCCTGCGGTTCGCCTTCTTCCTGCTCGCCGAGTACGCCGGCATCGTCGTCTTCTCGCTGCTGTTCGCCGTGCTGTTCCTCGGCGGCTGGGCCGGCCCGCTCGAGGGGCCTCTCGGCTGGCTGTGGACCCTGCTCAAGGGCTTCCTCGTCGCCGTCGTCGTCATCTGGCTGCGGGTCTCGTGGCCGCGGATGCGGGAGGACCAGCTGCAGCGGCTGGCCTGGGTGTGGCTCGTGCCGCTGTCACTGCTCCAGCTGGCGCTGACCGCCGTCGGCGTGGTGATGGTCCGATGAGGGCCCCGACCCGACCCGAGGGGGTGACCCGCCGTGGGTGACGGCATCGTCCCCGGCCTCGTCAGGGGCCTCGCGCAGACGGCCCGCACGATGACCCGCCGGAGTCACACGGTCGAGTATCCCGACGTCGCGCCGGCGCTGCCCCCGCGCTCGCGGGGCGTCATCGCGCTGACCGAGGAGAACTGCACGTCGTGCATGCTCTGCGCGCGCGAGTGCCCCGACTGGTGCATCTACATCGACTCCCACAAGGAGGAGGTCCCGCCGACGACGCCCGGTGGCAGGGCCCGGCAGCGCAACGTCCTCGACCGGTTCGCCATCGACTTCTCGCTGTGCATGTACTGCGGCATCTGCATCGAGGCCTGCCCGTTCGACGCGCTGCACTGGAGCCCCGAGTTCGAGTACGCCGAGCTCGACATCCGCGACCTGCTCCACGAGAAGGACCGCCTCGGCGCGTGGATGGCCACCGTCCCGCCTCCGCCCGCGCTCGACCCCGGCAGCGCCGAGCCCGCCGAGGTCGCGGCGTCCTCACGCCCGGCCCGCGGGGCGCGCGGCGCGGGAGCCGCGGGCGCCGCCGGCGCCGCGGGTCCCGGCGATCGCGCCGGCGCTGCGCGCGCAGGCGCGGCGACGCGTCCGACGCGGGTCCGGCCCGCGCGCGACACCACGCCCGGGGCCGACGCGCCGGGCACCGTCGCGCCGACCCGTCGGATGCCGGCCGTCGGCACTGCCGGCAGCGCCGGGAGCGCCGGCACCGACGACGCCGTGGACGCCGTGGACGCCGCGGCGACCGCGTCCCGCAGCGGCGACGAGACGCAGGTGCTGCCGACCTCCTCGACGCCCGAGACGCCGTCGGGCACGGGCGACGAGACGCAGGTGCTGCCGACGCCCTCGACGCCGGAGGCCCCCGACGAGGAGGGCCGCGCGTGACGACCCGCGACATCGTGTTCGCCGCCGTCGGCGCGATCACGGGCCTCACGGCGCTGCTCGCCGTCACGACGCGTCACGTGGTGCACGCGGCCCTGTGGCTGCTGGTGTCGCTCGGCTCGCTCGCCGGGTGCTACCTCGTGCTCGGCCAGGAGCTCGTCGGGCTCGTGCAGCTGCTCGTCTACGTGGGCGCGGTCGTCGTCCTCGTGCTCTTCGCGCTCATGCTGACCCGGGCGCCGATCGGTCCGCACGCCGAGATCGACACCCCGGCCTGGCAGCGCGTGGTCGGCGCCCTCCTCGGGGCGGCCACGGCGGTCCTGCTCGGGGCGCTGCTCCTGCCGCTCTTCTCCGGGGCCACCGCCTCGCTCGACGACGCGCCCTCGGCGACCCCGCGCATCGCCCAGGCCGTGTTCGGCACGTGGGTGTGGCCGTTCGAGCTGCTGTCGGTGCTGCTGCTCGTGGCACTCGTCGGAGCCTTCGCGGTGTCGCGCCTCGTGCTCGAGCGCGGACGCGTCGACGCGGTCGCCGCCCAGCGCGCGCGTCGCCCGGGGTCGGGGGCCGCCTCGTGATCCACCTCGAGCTGCCCGTCCTCCTCGTCGCCCTGCTCGCGGGCGCCGGCGTCTTCGGCATCCTCGCCCGGCGCAACGCCGTGCTCGTGCTCATCGGCGTCGAGCTCGTCCTCAACGCGGCGAACCTCCTTCTCGTGACGGCTGGTTCGCGTTCGGGGTCCCCGCTCGCGGCAGGCGCCGTGCTGACGCTCTTCGTCATCACCATCGCGGCGGCCGAGGTCGTCGTCGCGCTCGCCATCGTGCTCGTGCTCTTCCGCACGACGGGCCACGTCGACCTGACGCACGTGCCCGACCTCGACGACGGACCGGAGCCCGACGACCTGGAGGACGGCGCCGACGAGCCGTACGCATCGGCCGGGACCGGCGCGCGCGGCGCCTCCGATGCGCACGGCCTGGCCGGCGAGCCCGCTGCGGCGGGGCCGGAGGTGCGGTCATGAGCTGGGTCGTGCGGATGATCGTCGTCGTCCCGGCGCTCGCCGCCCTGGCCGGTCTGCTCGTGCACCGGCAGCGTCGGGTGTCGGGCGGCGTCGCGGTCGGCGCGTCGACCCTCGTCGCGGTCCTCGCGCTGCTCCAGTGGGTCGCCCCGACGCGCACCGCCGACATCGGCACCTTCGGTGCGCTGCCCCTCGGTGACCTCGCCGCGCCCCTGCACCTGCTGTCCGACCGGGTCTCGGGCCTCGTGTCCTTCGTCGTGGCGCTCGTCGTCCTCGGCATCCAGGTGTTCACGGTCTGGTACCTCGGCGACGACCCGCGCTACGGGCGCTTCGCCGCGTCGGTGTCGTTGTTCGCCGCCGGGATGCTCCTCGTCGTCCAGGCCTCCGACCTCGTCCTGATGCTCGTCGGCTGGGAGGTCATGGGCTGGTGCTCGTGGCTGCTCATCGGCCACGACAGCGAGCGGCCGGCGGCCCGGCGCGCCGCCTACAAGGCGTTCCTCGTGACGCGGGTCGCCGACATCGGCATGGTCGTGGGGATCGTCGCCCTCTCGGTCCGGGCCCGCAGCACCGACCTGCTCGCCGTGATCTCCGCGACCGGCCACACCACCGCGCTGACCGTCGGCCTCGTCGGCGTGGCCGTCGGGGTCGCCGGCAAGTCCGGCCTCGTCCCGTTCCACGACTGGCTGCCCGACGCCATGGAGGGCCCGACGCCGGCCTCGGCCCTCATCCACGCCGCGACGATGGTCGCGGCCGGCACGTACGTCATCGCAAGGCTCTTCTCCCTCTACGCCGGACACGAGGGCGCGCGGACCCTGCTCGCGGTCCTCGCGGCGGTGACGATGGTCTACGCCGCCCTGCTCGCCCTCGTGCAGACCGACCTCAAGCGGATGCTCGCCTACTCGACCCTCAGCCAGGTCGCCATCATGCTCTCGGCGCTGGCCGCCGCACCGCACGACCTCGGTCCCGGGGCCGGCCTGTCGCACCTGATGGGACACGCGTTCTTCAAGGCGCTGCTCTTCCTCGCGGCCGGGTGGCTGGCGGTGCTGGCCGGTGCAACCGCCCTCGTCACGCTCCGCGGTCGGCTGCGCGGCACCGGCGCGCTGCGGTGGTCGACCGGCATCGGCCTCGCCGCGCTCGCCGGGGTGCCGCCCCTCGTCGGCTTCGTCAGCAAGGACACCGTCATCGACGCCGCACTCGAGGGGGAGGGTGTCGGCGCGACGATCGTCGTCGTCGCCCTCTTCGTCACTGTCGTGCTCACCGCCGCGTACTGCACCCGCGCCTGGCTGCTGCTCGACACCCCGGTGGCCGGTGCCGTCGCCGGACCGGCACCCCTCCCCGACATCGTCGAGGCCGCCCACCCCGCTGCGACGCCCGACGCCGTGGTCGCCGAGGAGGACGTCGCCGTCGTCACGACCGCCGACAGCGCGGACGACGCGGAGGTCGAGCGGGTCCACGCCCACGGGCACAGGGCGATCACCCTGCCCGCTGCCATCGTCGTGTCGGCGCTCGCAGCGCTGACCGTCCTCGGCGCCCTCCTGCTCACCGGGATGCGTGGTGGCGTCCACATCGGTCTGCTCAGTGCCCTGCTGTCGGTCCTCCTCGTCGTCGGGGCGGCCTTCGCGGTGTGGTCGCTGAGCGACCGGGGTCGCGTCGACGTCGCCGACCACGTCCCGGCGCGCCTGCGCGAGAACGCGGTTCGCGGCTTCGGCGTCGACACGGCCTACGTCGCCTTCGGCCGGATGGTCACGGCGGCCGCACGTCTCGTCGTGGCCCTCGACCGCGACGTCGTCGACGCCTACCCGCGTGCCACCGCCGTCGTCGTCCGTGGCGTCGGGCGCCTCGGTGACCGCGCCCACCGGGGCGTGCCGTCGGGTGCCCTCGTCGCCGTGCTCGTCGGTGCCGTCTCGGTGGCCGTCCTGGGGGTGGCCGCGTGGCGCTGACGCTGATGCTGCTCGTGCCGCTGCTCGCGGCCATCGCCCTCGTCGCGATCCCGGGCGAGTCGCGAGCCGAACGGGGCATCGCCCTCGGCGCCTCGGTCGTCACCGCGGTCCTCGCCGTGGTCGTCGTCGCCACCCGCGCCGAGGTCGACGCGCCGTGGATCCGGTCCCTCGGTGTGCGATGGCACTTCGGCGTCGACGGCGTCTCGGCGGCGCTCGTGCTGCTGACCGCCCTGCTGACGGTGGGCCTCGTCGCGCACGCGCTCTCGGGTCCGATCCCCAAGGGAGGCAGCGGCTCGACGTTCCTCGGGTGCATCCTCCTCGTCGAGACCGGCGCGCTCGGCACGTTCCTGGCCCGCGACGCCATCCTCTTCTTCATCGCCTTCGAGGTCGTCCTCGTGCCGATGTGGGTGCTCATCCGTCGGTTCGGCGACGACCACGTGCCCGACGAGGCCCGGGCCGACGCGGCCGGCCGGTTCGTGCTGTTCACCGTCCTCGGCTCGACGCTGATGCTGATCGGCATCCTCCTGCTCGCGCACCACCAGGGCACGTCCGACCTCGCGGTCCTCGCCGCCCGGCACGGCGCCGGGCTGGCCCGGCCGCTCGAGGTCGCCGTGGCCGCCGTCCTCCTCGTCGGGCTCGGCATCAAGGTGCCGCTCTGGCCGCTGCACACGTGGCTCCCGTCGGCGCACACCATCGCGCCCACCGCAGGGTCGGTGCTGCTCGCCGCCGTCCTGCTCAAGATGGGGACCTACGGCATCGTGCGCCTCGTCGTCGCCACCGTGCCGGCCGGCGTCGCCGCGCTCGCGCCCGTGCTCGCCCTCCTCGGCGTCGTCGGCATCCTCTGGGGAGGCCTCGCCTGCCTCGTCGAACGCGACCTCAAGCGCCTCATCGCCTACAGCTCGGTGGCGCACATGGGCTTCGTCGCCCTCGCCCTCGCCTCCGGCAGCGAGACCGGGTTGCAGGCCGCCCTCTTCGGCAACATCGCGCACGGCGTCGTCTCGGCGCTGCTGTTCGTCGTCGTCGGCGAGCTCAAGGAGCGCTGGGGCTCCGCCGACCTGCGGGTGGCCCGGGCGGCCCTGCGCGACAACGCTCCTCGCCTCGGTGGCGCCCTCGTCCTCGGTCTCGCCGGGGCGCTCGGGCTGCCCGGGCTCATCAGCTTCTGGGGCGAGTTCCTCGCGCTGTACGCGACGTGGTCACCCGCCGACGGCCGGCCCGTCGCCCTGCTCCGGGTCTGCGTCGTGCTCGGCGCCGTCGGCCTGGCGCTCGCGGCCGCCTACTCGTTGCGGGTGGCCCGCATCGTCTGGGCCGGTGAGGGCAGCGACGCGGCGACCGGTTCTGCGGCGGTCGCCGTCGCCGACGCCCAGGGCATCCGGTGGGCCGTCATGGTGACGCTCGTCGTGGTCATCGTCGTGCTCGGTGTCGCGCCGCACCTGCTCCTGTCGCTGTCCGCCGCCGCGGCCGGCGGGCTGCTCACCGGTACGGGGGTGGCGCCGTGAAGGGGCTGAGCCTCGACCTCGCCGTCCTCCTGCCGGCGCTCGTCCCGCTGGGCTGCGCGCTGCTCGTGCTCGTCGCCGACCTGGTCGTGCCGACGCTGCGGCGGCTGCCCTGGGGCGTGGCGGCCCTCGCGTCCGTGGGGACGGCCCTGGCGACGGTGCCCGGCCTCGCGAGCGGCGACACCCGGACGACCCTGTGCCTGGCGCCGCCGTCCGGCTCGGCGCTGCCCACGGTCGAGGGACTGCCTGCGTCGTGCTTCTGGGAGGCCGACGCCCTGACCGGCGCGCTCCAGATCGCGGCGGGGGCTGCCGCCCTCCTCTGCGTCCTGCTGTCGTGGCCGCGTCGTGGCCGGAGGCCCGGATCGTCCGCGCCGTCCCGGTCGTCCGCGCCCGAGCCGGCCTCCGAACCGGTGCAGGTCGTGCTCCTGCTCGCCGCCCTGGCCGCCACGGTCGTCGTGGCGGCCAGCCGCGACGTCGGCACGTGGCTGGTCGCCCTCGAGCTCGCGACCCTGCCGGTCGTCGTCCTCGTCGCGCTGTCCGGGCGGCGCTCGGCCGTCGCCGGGGCGACCCAGCTGCTCGTCACGTCGCTCGTGTCGTTCGCCCTGCTCACCCTCGGTGTCGCGCTCTGGTATGCGGCCACCGGCAGCCCCTTCCTGACCCCCGACGCCGCGCTGTCCACGGGCGGCGCGTTCCAGGCCGCCCCGGGCTCCCCGACGTCGGTGGTCTTCCCCTCGGTGTCGGCCGGGGTCGTCTCCCTGGCGACCGTCCTCGTGCTGGCCGGGGTGGGCTTCAAGCTCTCGCTCGTGCCGTTCCACGCGTGGACCCCCACCGCCTACGCCGGCGCACCGCTGCCGATCGCGACGTTCCTGGCGACCGTGTCGAAGATCGCCGCGCTCGCCGCCCTGCTCGTCGTCCTGCGGGCGGTCTCGGTGCTCGGCACGCCCGCTCTGTCGTCGATCGCCCTGCTCGCCGCGCTGAGCATGACCGTCGGCAACGTCCTGGCGCTGCGGCAGGACGACGTCGTGCGCCTCCTGGCCTGGTCGACGGTCGCCCAGGCGGGCTGGGTGATCCTGCCGCTCGTGAGCATCTCGGCCCTCGGGGTCGGGGCGAGCGCGACCTACCTGCTCACCTACGTCGCCGCGACGCTCGTCGCCTTCGCGGTCGTGGCCGTGACCGCCCGCGAGCGGCCCGCCGACGGCCGTGTCCTCGCCGGGTACGAAGGCCTGTGGCGCCGCAGCCCGTGGCGTGCCGGGGCGCTCGCCCTCGCGCTCACGTCGCTGGCGGGACTGCCACCGGGCGTCATCGGCCTCGTCGGCAAGGTCGTGGCCCTGCGACCGGTCGTCGCCGAGGGATGGGTGTGGCTCGCCGCCATCGCGGCGGCCAACGCCGTGCTCGGCGTGGCCGTGTACCTGCGCTGGCTGCGACCGGTCGTGTCCTCTCCGGACACGTCGGGAGCGCTGGCGGCGGCGGACCCGCCGGGCTCGGCGTCGGGGCCTCGCCGTGGCGGCGGGGTGGCCGTGGCCGGGCTGGTTCTCGCGGCGGCCGTGCTCGTCGTCGTCAGCGTCCAGCCGGACGTCCTGCTGCGCCTGCTCGGCTGACCCGGGCCTCGACGCCGTCGAGGATGACCTGGAGTCCGAAGTGGTGGGCCCGCACCGCGTCGCGGGCCGCGCCCTGCTCGGTGCCGGCGGCGGTGCCGACCCGCGAGGCGAGCGGGTAGCGACCGGCGACGTCGAGCTCGGCCAGCCGGGACCCCTCCCGCTCCCACCACTGCTCGGGTGACTCCCGGGCCCGCTCCAGACCGGCCTGTCGAAGCGCGCGAGCACTGGCCCGGACGTGGTCGAGGACGAGCGTGAGGACGGCGTCACGGGTGACGTCGTCGAGCGGCAGCGGCGCGACGGCACCGAGCTCACGCTCGTACTTGCCGAGCGTGCCCGGACCCAGCACCTCACGCTCGCTCTCCCACTCCGCCAGCCATGGATGCTGCTCGAGCAGGGTGAGGTTCTCGGCGGCCACCTGCTCCAGCCGCTCGCGCCACGGTCCCTCGCTGGGTCGCGCGGCCATGCTGCGCCGGCACTCGTCGACCATGAGGGCGAGGAGCTCCTCACGGGTCGCCACGTGCGAGTAGAGGGACATGACCGACACTCCCACCTCCCTGGCGACCTCGCGCAGTCCGAAGCCGAGGGTGCCGACCCGGTCGGCCACCGCGATCCCGGCGCCCACGATCTCGTCGACCGACGCGCGGGGGCGTCGACCGGGACCGGGCCTCGTCGGTTCGCGCTCCCGCCGCCACAGCAGGTCGACCAGGGTCGGCATGCGCCCTCCTCAAAGTTATGTACACTGTACGCATATTGTCACGACGGAAGGGGCCGCCATGCATCTGCTCGACTCTGCCATCTCGCTCAACGTTCCCGACCCGGAGGCGTCGGCCGCGTTCCTGCAGGAGCACCTCGGCTTCGACGTGGCGATGGCGGACGACGGCTTCGTCTCGTTGCGCCATCCCGACGGCGGGCCGAACGTCGTCCTGCTGCGCACGGGGCTTGAATCGTTCAAGCCGGTAGACCGCGCGGGTTCCGCGGGCGAAGGACTGCTGCTCGCGTTCGTCGTCGAGTCCGTCGACGTCGAGTTCGAGCGGATGGTGGCGGCGGGCGTACCGGTCGTCACGGCGCCCGAGACCGAGCCCTGGGGCGAGCGGTACTGCCAGGTCGCCGACCCCAACGGTCTGACGATCCAGCTCGTCGAGTGGGTGTCCTGAGGCGCCGGGGATCCCGGCAGCGCCAGGTGCCTCATGATCGGTGGCGCACGGAGTGCCGCCGGTCGGGCTCGCACTGGCAGGCGCAGTCGGGTAGGCAGAGCTCCTCGAAGCAGGCGTCGACGCACACGCACTCGACCTCGACGTGGGGACCCTCCCGTTCGACGACCGCCGCGCGCCCCAGGGCGAGGCGCTCCAACCGCTCGCGGCGTAGGCCGGCCGCCGTCGGATGGTCCGGCTGGGTACCCCGACGGTCCCGCAGCTCGAGGCGCCGCCCGCGCAGGGTGTACCAGCCCTTGGCCGGAGGCTTGCCCTTGCGGGGGTTGGCACCGCGGTGACCCGGCATGTCGTCGGGCCCGGCGACGTCGAGGTGGCTCGGGAAGTGGCGCTCTGCGTGGTCGCGCAACACGTCCCGCGGCACGGGTGGTACCGGCCGGTTCTGTGCGTCGACGACCAGGAGCCGCAGCCCGGCCACGTCGAGGATCCGCGACAGCGTCCCGACGTCGAGGCGCCTCTCGCCGGACTCGATGCGACCGACCGCGGAGGAGGACAGGCCGGTGCGGGCGGCCAGCTCGCGCTGGCTGAGGTCGGCGAGGCGGCGCACGCGGCGCACGTACGCGGCGCCGTCGAAGGCGTCGTCCATCGTGGCCTCCTGCTGCGGTCCGTGGCGCCCACCGTCTCAGGTGAGCACCGGCGACGGGCATCGCCGTCCCCAGCGCGGGCTGCGAAGGGTCGAACGGGTCGCCGCCGTCCACAGGGGGCTGTGCCCCCACCGCCTCACCACCTGCCCCGGTTTTCGGGGCAGGTGTTGAGGGTGCTGGTGGGTGGAGGGTGGCTCCTTGCTGCTGCTCCGGTTGTCGGGGCAGGTGGTGAGGATGCTGGTGGGTGGCGGGTGGCTCCTTGCTGCTGCCCCGGTTGTCGGGGCAGGTGGTGAGGGTGCTGGTGGGTGGCGGGTGGCTCCTTGCTGCTGCCCCGGTTGTCGGGGCAGGTGGTGAGGGTGCTGTGGGACGTCGGTTCGGGGCAGCGGACGACCCCGCTGCCCGGGGGGCGGCGGGGTCGGTCGATGGGTGGTCAGCTCCGGGCGAGCGCCTCGGTGCGCGCTGCCGTGGCGGGCGCCGCGACCTGCGTGACGCGCTTGGCGTGCCGCAGGCCCAGGATGCTGAGGACCAGGAGCAGGCCGGCGCCGACGTAGGCCACGACCGCCGCGATCCCGGCCACCGCGCCCATGGTGCCGAAGGCGTACGCGTTGAGCAGCAGGCCGCGCAGGGTATTGCCCATGAAGAGCGTCTGGCGAAGCTGCCCCAGCTCGGCGACCTTGGCCTGGTCGGCGCTGGCGTCCTTGGACAGCTTCATGAACTCGCCGGAGACCTGCTCGTAGGTCCGGTTGTCCGAGGCCGCGTTCATGTGGACGAGGATGTAGTGGTCGGCGAAGGCCTTGGCCTGCTCGCCGGTCGTCATCTTCGTCCGGCCGTCGGCCCAGGGGGTGAGCGCGGCCTTGTCGGCGGGGGACATCTCGGCGATGGCTGCGGCCGCCGGCATCGTGATGTCCTGCTGGTTCAGCTGCTGCGTGACCTGGTCGCCGATGAAGCCGCTCGCGTAGGTCATCAGCCCTCCGGCGACGAGAAGGACGGCGGCCACGATGAGGCCGGTCCACGAGATGAGCCTGTCGAGCGTCTTGCGCATGATGCGCCTCCTGGTGTGAGGATCGGGGTGGTTTCCCCGGGTCGGTTCCTGACACTGCAAAACTACTACATCGGGTAGTACTACTCGTGTAGTTGAGTCTTCATCCGGATGTGGTTCCCGTCACCATCGCTCCCAGCCAACGCCCAGCCGGAGGGAACCGCGTCCGTCGGTCGAGCGTTGACCGGACATGCACAACCACTTCAACGGGCTCAAGACCGCCGCGCTCTTCGGTGGCATCTGGGCCCTGTTGCTCGGGATCGGCGCGCTCGTCGGCGGAGGTCGCTACCTCTGGCTCTTCGCCCTCATCGGCGTCGGGACGACGTTCTACGGCTACTGGAACTCCGACAAGCTCGCGATCCGGGCCATGCACGCCTACCCGGTCTCCGAGGCCCAGGCGCCGGCGATGTACCGCATCGTGCGCGAGCTGTCGACGCGCGCCGGCAAGCCGATGCCGCGCCTGTACATCTCGCCCACCCAGGCGCCGAACGCCTTCGCCACCGGCCGCAACCCGAGGAACGCGGCCGTGTGCTGCACCGAGGGCATCCTGCAGCTGCTCGACGAGCGGGAGCTGCGCGGCGTCCTGGGCCATGAGCTGATGCACGTCTACAACCGCGACATCCTCACCAGCTCGGTCGCGGCGGCGATCGCCGGCGTCATCACCTCCATCGGCCAGATGCTCATGTTCACCAGCATGTTCGGCGGTGGCAGCAACGAGGACGACCGGCCCAACCCGTTCGCGCTGCTCGTCATGAGCCTGCTCGCCCCGTTCGCGGCCGTCCTGATCCAGATGGCCATCAGCCGCACCCGGGAGTTCGACGCCGACGAGGACGGTGCCAGCCTCACCGGTGACCCGCTCGCCCTCGCGTCGGCGCTGCGCAAGCTCGAGTCCGGTGTCGCCCGTGCGCCCCTGCCCCCGCAGCAGGACATCGTCAACGCCAGCCACATGATGATCGCCAACCCGTTCCGGGCCCAGGACGTCACGCGCTTCCTGTCGACGCACCCGCCGATGGACCGCCGCATCGCCCGGCTCGAGCAGATGGCCGGCGGTCCGGTCCAGCACTGAGGTCGCAACGCCCGCGACGCCCGGGCCGCCGATCTGGCAGGCTCGCCCCCATGCGCAGTCTCACCCTGGCCGAAGCCCGCGAGCGATCCTCGCGCCTCACCGTCACCTCGTACTCGGTCGACCTCGACCTCGACCAGGGGCCGGAGGTGTTCGGCTCGCGCTCGACGGTGCGCTTCACGTGCGCGACGCCGGGGGAGGGCTCGTGGGTCGACGTCAAGGCGCGCTCCGTCGAATCGGTGACCCTCAACGGAGCCCCGCTCGACCCGGCCGGCGTCGTCGACGGGCGCCTCGCGCTGAGCGGCCTCGCCACCGAGAACGAGCTCGTCGTCGTCGCGACGATGGACTACAGCCACGACGGCCAGGGCCTGCACCGGGCCACCGACCCCGCCGACGGGCAGGACTACGTCTACGGGCACCTCTTCCTCGACGCCGCCCCGAGCGTGTACGCCTGCTTCGACCAGCCCGACCTCAAGGCGCCCTACGACGTCACGGTCCGCGCCCCCCGCGACTGGGTCGTCATCGGCAACGGGGCCGCCGAGCAGATCGAGCCCGGCCGGTGGGTCCTCGGCACGACGAGACCGCTCGCCACGTACTTCGTCACGGTCTGCGCCGGGCCGTACACGTCCGTGCGCGCCGAGCACGACGGCATCCCGCTCGGCCTGCACGCGCGGGCCTCGCTCAAGGAGCCCCTCGAGCGGCACGCCCCCGAGATCCTCGACGTGACGCGTCGGTCGTTCGACTACTTCCACGGGCTGTTCGGCATCCGGTACCCGTTCGGCGAGTACCACCAGGTGTTCGTGCCCGAGTTCAACGCCGGCGCCATGGAGAACCCCGGCTGCGTCACCTTCCGCGACCAGTACCTCTACCGCGGCGCCGCCACCCGCGACGAGCTGCTCACGCGGGCCAACACCGTGAGCCACGAGATGTCGCACATGTGGTTCGGCGACCTCGTGACGATGCAGTGGTGGGACGACCTCTGGCTCAACGAGTCCTTCGCCGAGTACATGTCCCACCGGTGCCTCGTCGACGCCACCGAGTACACCGACGCCTGGGTCGACTCCTCGATCGTGCGCAAGGTGTGGGGCTACGGCGCGGAGCGCTCGCCCTCCACCCACCCGGTGGCCGGCGTGGAGGCCCTCGACGCGCAGAGCGCCCTGCAGAACTTCGACGGGATCTCCTACGCCAAGGGCGCCGCCGCGCTGCGCCAGCTCATCGCCTACGTCGGTGACGACGCCTTCATCGCCGGCGTCCGCTCGTACCTGCGCGACACCGCATACGGCAACGGCACGCTCACCGACTTCCTCGGCGCCATCGAGCGCGCGGGCGGCAAGGACCTCGCCGCCTGGTCGCGCGGCTGGCTGCTCACCGCCGACCGCGACACGCTCTCCGTCGACCTCGAGGAGCGCGCCGGTCTCATCCGGAGCGCCGTCGTCGTCCGCGAGACGCCGGCCACCCACCCGGCCGACCGGCCGCACGCCTTCGACGTCGCCGGCTGGACCGACGGGCGCGAGGTCGGCCGGGTGACGACGACCGTCACGACCGACCGGACGCCGCTCGAGGCCCTCGTGGGTGCGCCCGTCCCGGCGGTCCTCGTGCCCAACGCGTCGGACCTGACGTGGGCGCGGGTGCGCCTACCGGACGCGACGGTCGCCGCGCTGCCGGCGCAGCTCGCCCAGGTGCCGGACGCCCAGGCCCGGGCGGTCGTCTGGTCGGCGCTCGTCGACGGCGTGCACGGCGCGGCGGTCTCGCCCGATGCGTTCCTCGACGTCTTCGACGCCGCCTGGCCGCACGAGACGAACTCCTCGATCCTGACCCGTACGGCGGGCTACGCCGAGCACCGCGTCGTGCCGTTCTTCGTGCCACGCTCTGGCCAGGAGGCCGCGCTCGGGCGCCTCGCAGCGGCCGCGTCGACGCTGCTGGACCGGGCCCCCACCGGGTCGACCGAGTCGCTCGCCGCGGCACGCCTGCTCGCCGGCACGAGCGACGACGAGGCGCTCCTGCGGGCGTGGGCCGACGGCAACCAGCTGCCGGAGGGACTGTCCGACGACGGCGACTTCCGGTGGATCGTCGTCCGCAACCTCGCCGCGCGCGGCCTGCTCGACGCGGCCGGCGTCGACGTCTTCCGGGCCAAGGACGACACGCTCCAGGGCGGGCTCAACGCGCTGATGTGCCGTGCCTCCCTGCCGGCGCCGGACGACAAGGCGTGGGCCTGGGAGCAGCTGACGGGGCGGCACGGGCGGTCCAACTACGAGATGGTGCACCTGGCCCGCGGGTTCTGGGTCGCACCCGAGGACGCGCTCGTCGCCGACTACGTGCCGCGGTACTTCGCCGACGTCCCGGCGATGGCCGGCTGGGTCGGCGAGGACGCCCTGTCGCGGGTCGTCCTCGTGGCCTTCCCGAAGGTCTTCACCGACGACACCGCCCGTCTGAGCGCCGAGGCCCTCGACCGGCACGACCTGACCCCCGCCGTCCGGCGCTCCCTCGTCGACGCCGACGCCGAGCTGCGGGAGGCCCTGGAGTCGCGGGCCACCTTCGGCGCCGTGGCGTGACGCCGGGGCCGCCGCCCGAGTGGGTCGTCGAGCTGGGCGATGTCGGTTCCGAGGACTCCCTTGCCCTCCTGCGTGCGTACTACGTCGAGGTCAGCGACCGGTGGTACCGGCTCAGGGAGGGCCGCGACTCGACCCCGGAGGAGCTGGAGACCGGCTTCTGCCGGATGCGCAGCGACGACCTCGCTCCGCCGACGGGCCGGTTCCTCCTCGCCCGACGTGCAGAGGACCCGAGCGTCGTCGGTGGTTGCGTCGGCGTCCGCCGGCTTCGCGACGCCTCCGGTGTCCGGGTCGCCGAGCTGCGTCGGCTCTACGTCCGGCCCGAGCACCGCGGAGCGGGCCTGGGCACCAGCCTGCTGCTGTGCGCCGAGGAGGTGGCCCGGGTCTGGGGGGTCCGGTCGATCCGCCTCGACACGCGCCTGGACCTCGTGGAGGCCCGCGCCCTCTACACCCGCCACGGCTATGCCGAGGTGCCCTGCTTCACCGTCGACGACCCCTACGCCGAGGTCTGGTACGCCAAGCGGCTGCACTGAGCGCCGGGCGGCTCACCAGGGGCTGGGCCGGTAGTCCTTGACGAAGCAGCCGTAGAGGTCCTCGCCGGCCTCGCCGCGCACGATCGGGTCGTAGACGCGGGCCGCGCCGTCCACGAGGTCGAGCGGGGCGTGCCAGCCCTCGGCCGCGATGCGCAGCTTCTCGTCGTGCGGCCGCTCGTCGGTGATCCAGCCGGTGTCGACGGCCGTCATGAGGATCCGGTCGGTCTCGAACATCTCCCCGGCGCTCGTGCGGGTCAGCATGTTGAGCGCGGCCTTGGCCATGTTGGTGTGCGGGTGCCCGGGGCCCTTGTAGCGCCGCGAGAACTGGCCCTCCATCGCCGACACGTTGACGACATAGGCCCGCCGCGCCCCGGCGGCGACCGCGGCCCGCATGGCCGGGCGCAGCCGCGAGACGAGGATGAACGGCGCCGTCGAGTTGCACAGCTGCACCTCGAGCAGCTCGAGCGGGTCGACCTCCTCGACCTTCTGGGTCCACGAGTTCGTGCGCTGCAGGTCCGGCAGCAGCCCACCGGCGTCGACCGCGGTCCCGGCCCGGTGCGCCTCGAGGCTGGCGTGGCCGGCGCTCAGCGCGAGCGCGGTCATCGAGGCGGCGGTCTGGGCGGCAAGAGCGTGCTCGACCGACTCGCCGTCGTGGTGGGCGACGGCGTGACCCCTGAGCGCTCCGGCGATGGAGGCCGGGTGCGCCTCGCTGACCCGGTCGAACGTCACCATCTCCGGCAGGGCGACGGCGTCGGGCAGCGGCGCCGCCTCCAGCTCCACGAGCTTGCTGTAGGCGCCGGGGGAGCGGCGCACGGTCTGCGCCGCGTTGTTGACGAGGATGTCGAGCGGGCCGGCCGCCGAGACCTCGTCGGCGAGGGCGACGACCTGCGTCGGGTCACGCAGGTCGATGCCGACGATCTTGAGCCGGTGGATCCACTCGGCCGAGTCCTCCATCGAGGAGAACCGGCGCATCGCGTCCTTGGGGAAGCGCGTCGTGATCGTCGTGTGCGCGCCGTCACGCAGCAGCCGCAGCGCGATGTACATGCCGATCTTGGCCCGGCCGCCGGTGAGAAGGGCGCGCTTGCCGGTCAGGTCGGTGCGCTGGTCGCGCTTGGCGTGGCTGAAGGCGGCGCACTCGGGGCAGAGCCAGTGGTAGAAGGCATCGACGAGCGTGTAGTCGCGCTTGCAGACGTAGCAGCCCCGCGGGTTGACGAGCTCACCGGCGTACGCGCCGGTGGCGGTGGACACCAACGGGATTCCCTTGGTCTCGTCGTCGATCCGCATCGGCGAGCCGGTGGCCGTCGACTCGATGACCTGACGGTCGGCCTTGCGCTCGGCCCAGGTCTTGGCGTTGCGGCGGTCCTTCTTCAGGCGCTTGTACATCAGCGACGCGGCGCGCTTGAGGGTCTCGAAGTCGGGGTCGTCGAGGTCGAGCGAGGGGGCGAGGGCGAGGACCCGCACCGCGGTGGCGACGTCCTCGGGGTCGAGGCGCACGACGGCGGCGGGGTCGAGCTCGGTCTCGGTCTGGCTCACCGCGCAAGGGTACGCGGTCCCGGCGGCGGCCCGGGGAGCGTCGGGCCTGTCTCTTATACACATCTCCGAGCCCCCGAGACGGAGCTACATCTGGGGTGGGGGGTTTGTTGTTGAGGAGAGGGGGGGGGGGGGGGGGGGGGGGGGGGGGGGGGGGGG
>NZ_JBPGXG010000058.1:0-25721 GCF_056755255.1 Monashia sp. HAY1-5C
CCTGCGGGTGTCCAAGGTCCGCCCGGTGCGGCTGCTGGCCTCCGGCTACATCACCTTCTTCCGGGGCACCCCGGTGCTGGTCCAGCTCATCTTCTGGTTCAACATCGCCGCGCTCTACCCGAACATCAGCATCGGCATCCCGTTCACCGACATCTCCCGCGCCGTGGACGTCAACGCCCTCATGTCGGCCACCACCGCGGCCATCGTCGGACTGTCCCTGAACGTGGCCGCCTACCTGGCCGAGATCATCCGCGGCGGGTTCGCCTCCGTCGACAAGGGCCAGCTCGAGGCCGCCGACTCCCTGGGCATGAGCGGACGGACCAAGCTGTGGCGCATCATCATCCCGCAGTCCATGCCCACCGTCATCCCGGCCGTCGGCAACCAGGTCATCGGCATGTTCAAGGAGACCTCCCTGGTCAGCGTCCTCGGGGTGGCCGAGCTGCTGCAAAGCGTCCAGCTCATCTACGCCCGCACCTACCAGACCATCCCGCTGCTGATCGTGGCCTGCCTCTGGTACCTGCTCATGACCCTGGCCCTGAGCTACCCCCAGTCCCTCATCGAGAAGAAGTACTCCCGCACCAGGACCCGCGCCACCACCGGTGCCGCACAGCCCCCACTGCCGCTGGACGCCACCCTCGGAGGTGAAGCCCGATGACCGGTGCGACCAACAGCAAGACGACCAGCAAGCCGACCAGCCGGACGACCGGCACACCGGACGGTGCGATGGACCGTGCGGTGGACCGTGCGGTGGACCGCCCGGACGGGGTGGGCACGGGCGTGGGCACGGTGTACGCCCACGCCCTGCGCAAGTCCTTCGGCCAGCGGGTCGTGCTGGACCGGATCGACCTGGACGTGGCCTGCGGGGAGATCGTCTGCCTCATCGGCCCCAGCGGCTCGGGCAAGTCGACCCTGCTGCGCTGCATCGACGGCCTCGAGGAGATCGACCGCGGCATCCTGCGCGTCAACGGCGAGGACCTCGGCTTCCGCGAGCACGACACCGCCTACCAGGCCCTGACCCGCAAACAGGTCGCCGCCCAACGCACCCGCATCGGGATGGTCTTCCAGTCCTTCAACCTCTTCCCCAACATGACCGCCCGCGAGAACGTCATGTCCGGCCCGGTCCTGGTCAAGGGCACCCCCAAGACCGCCGCCCGGCACCGCGCCGAGGCCCTGCTGGCCAGCGTCGGCCTGCAGGGCCACGGCGAGCACTACCCCTGGCAGCTGTCCGGCGGCCAGCAGCAGCGCGTCGCCATCGCCCGCGCCCTGGCCATGGACCCCAAGGTCATGCTCTTCGACGAACCCACCAGCGCCCTGGACCCCGAACGCGTCGGCGAGGTCCTGACCGTCATGAAAGACCTCGCCCACCGCGGCATGACCATGCTCGTGGCCACCCACGAGATGGGCTTCGCCAACGAGGTCGCCGACACCGTCCTGTTCATGGACGGCGGCCGCATCGTCGAACAAGGCCCCCCCAGCCAGGTCCTGGGCAACCCGAAGGAACCACGCACCCGCAAGTTCCTCGACAAGGTGCTCTGAACCACCCACACCGGGTACGAGGGTCCCCGACCCAGGGATCAGCGTCTCTGTAGAATGTCAACAGGCTGCGGTCAGGTGCCACCGGTTCCTGACCGCAGCCCGAACAACCTGTGGACAGACCATGCCGTGCCAGCACGGTGCACCGGGGCCGAGCCCCGGCTTACTGAGGGGAGCTGCGCCGTGGCGCGGAACACCGTTTCGTCAACATCGATCCCGAGGACCACGTTCGCCGCCATGGTCGGAGAGCGGATCCGGGCGGACATCATCGAGGGCGCCCTCCGACCCGGGAGCCAGCTCAACGAGGTGGAGCTCGCCGCGAGCTTCGGTGTGAGCCGGGGACCGGTCCGAGAGGCCCTCCAACGGCTGATCCAGGAGGGTCTGCTGCGCAGCGAGCCGCACCGCGGTGTCTTCGTGCCCGTGCTGGAGGCGGCGGACATCGACGACATCTACCTGGCGCGGGAGGCGCTGGAGACGGCCGCGCTGCGGAGGGTCACCGGGACCTCGCGGGCGCTGTCGTCGTACAAGACCCTCGACCGGATCGTCCGCGCGATGGAGTCGGCCGAGAAGTCGGACGACTGGAGCACGGTCGTCAGCCGCGACCTCGACTTCCACACCGCCCTCGTGGCAGCCGCCGACAGCCCCCGGCTGGAGCGCATGTTCACCACGGTGATCTCCGAGACACGGCTCTGCCTGGCCCTGCTGACGACCGCGTACGACCGCGCGGACCTCGTGCAGCGGCGCGACGACCTCGTCCAGGAGCACCGCCGGATCCTCGACCTCGTCCACACCGGTGACGTCGAGGGCGCCGTCGCCGTGCTGAAGACGCACTTCGAGGGTGGGAAGGGGACGCTCAAGGAGGGGATGGCAGCGGACGCCTCGAGGCCGCACGCCGGCTGAGATCCGCTCCCGCGGCGCTCAGGCGCCGGGCGCCGGGGCCTCGTTGGCGGCCCGGCGGGCGATGACGTCCCGCACCATCTCGCGGTTCTCCTCCAGCAGAGCCGTCACCGCCGCGACGGCCTTCTGCGGGCGGCGCGAGGCGAAGGCCTCCACCAGGTCACGGTGCTCGGACCGCACTGCGTCGGTGTTCTCGTACTCGCGCCGGTCCACGCTGAGCAGGACCAGGAAGTAGCGCAGCTCGACCATCAGACCCGCATAGAACGCGTCCAGCCGGGGGCTGCCGAGGGTGGCCACGATCGCCTGGTGGATCGCGAGGTCGGTCTCCACGATGGTGCGCGCGTCCCCGGACTCCAGCGCCGCCTCGAACGTCGCGTGGGCCGCCTCGACCCCGCTGAGGTCGGTGCGCTTCCCGAGATTGGTCGCGGCGAGCCTCTCGAGGTGCAGGCGCACCGTGAAGACGTCGAGGATGTCATCGTCGGTGGGGTCCCAGACCACGAGGCCGCGGTTGAAGCTGTACCGGACGAGGCCGGAGCTCTGCAGCAGACGCAGCGCCTCCCGCACGGTGTTCCGCGAGAGGCCGAGGGTCCGGGCGATGCCTGCCTCGCTGATCCGCTCACCCGGTCGCATCGACCCGTCGAGGATGAGGTTCCCGAGCCCGTCGGCGACCTGCTGGGCGGTGCTCCGCCCGACCACCTCGATGCCTTCGATCCCGGACATCCTGCGAATGTACTACAGCCGTACAGTTGAGAAGATCTGGAACGACGAGGTCTGCCTCAGCCCCGGCCGACGACGGCATGAGTGCGCGGCTGCCCGGGCGGAGAGCCCAGCCCGGGCAGCCGCGCAGTCTCTGCTCAGGCGTCGGCCCGCTTGAGCGCCCGGCGCCAGGCCTCGACGCCCTCGTCGATCTGCTCGCTCGTGACGATGAGTGGCGGGATGAAGCGCACGACGTTGCCGCGGGTGCCGCACGTCAGCAGCAGCAGGCCCTCGTCGATGGCGGCCTGCTGGACGCCGGCGGCGAGGTCGGGCCGCGGCGTGCCGTCGGCGTCGACGAACTCGCACCCCACCATGAGCCCGCGCCCGCGGATGTCGACCGTCGCCTTGATGTCCGGTGCGATCTCGCGCAGCGCGTCGATGAGGCGCGCACCCTGGGTCGCGGAGTTCTCGACGAGCCGCTCGCGCTCGACGACGTCGAGGGTCGCCAGGGCCGCCGCGCACGAGACGGCGTTGCCGCCGTACGTGCCGCCCTGCGAGCCGGGCCAGGCCTTGCTCATGAGCGACTCGGACGCGGCGATGGCCGAGAGCGGGAACCCGCTGGCCAGACCCTTGGCGGTGATGAGGACGTCGGGCGTGATCCCGGAGGGCTCGTGTCCCCAGAAGGTGCCGGTGCGCCCGACCCCGGTCTGTACCTCGTCGAGCACGAGCACGATTCCGTGCCTGGTCGCCCGCTCACGCAGACCCTGCAGGAACGCGTCCGGGGTGGGCAGGTAGCCACCGTCGCCGAGGGCGGGCTCGATGAGGAACGCGGCGGTGTCCGCGACGGCACTCGTCGTGGCCAGCAGGTAGTCGAGCTCACCGAGCGCGAACTCGACCGTCGTCTCCTCGTCCCAGCCGTAGCGGAACGCGTACGGGAAGGGTGCCGTGAAGACTCCGGACATCAGCGGCGAGAACCCGCTGCGGAACTTGGTCCCGGCCGTGGTGAGCGAGGCGGCCGCGACCGTGCGGCCGTGGAAACCGCCCTGGAACGTGATGATGTTGGGCCGGCCGGTTGCCATCCGGGCCAGCCTGACGGCCGCCTCCACGGCCTCGCTGCCGCTGTTGGCGTAGAACACGCTGTCGAGGCCGGCCGGCAGGAAGTCGCCGAGGCGCTCGGTCAGGTCGAGGATCGGGTTGTGCCGCACGGTCGTGTACTGGCCGTGGATGAGCTTGCCGACCTGCTCCTGGGCCGCACGGACGACGTCGGGGTGACAGTGCCCGGTGCTCGTCACGCCGATGCCGGTCGTGAAGTCGAGCCAGCGGCGGCCGTCGGCGTCGTAGACGTAGCTGCCGAGCGCGTGGTCGACGAGGACGGGTGTGGCGGTCTTCAGCAGCGGTGACAGGGCGGTCATGCGAGGCCTCGCTCTCGGGTGGGGATGGCGATGTACTTGACGTCCAGGAACTCTTCGATGCCGAGGCGGCCGCCCTCGCGACCGAGCCCGGAGTGCTTGATGCCGCCGAACGGGGCCGACGGGGTCGACACCAGCCCGGTGTTCAGCCCGACCATGCCGACCTCGAGCCGCTCACTGACGTTGAAGGCCAGGTCGAGGTCCTGGGTGATGACGTAGCCGACCAGCCCCCACTCGGTGGCGTTCGCGGCGGCGATGACCTCGTCGAGGTCGGTGAAGGTCTGGATGGCCGCGACCGGCCCGAAGATCTCCGTGGTGAGCAGGTCGGACGAGGCGTCGACGCCGGTGAGGACGGTCGGCTGGACGAAGTAGCCCCGGCCCGGGACGCTGTTGCCGCCCGAGACGACCGTGGCCCCCTTCGCGACGGCGTCCTCGACCAGGCGCAGCACCTTGTCGCGGCTGGGCGCGTCGATGAGGGGCCCGACCTCCACGCCGTCGACCGTGCCGTCGCCGACGCGCATCGCGCCGAGCCGCTCGCCCAGGCGCCGGGCGAACTCGTCGCTGACGCCGGCGTGGACGAAGAAGCGGTTGGCCGCGGTGCACGCCTCCCCCATGTTGCGCATCTTCGCCTGCACCGCCGCCTCCACGGCGATGTCGAGGTCGGCGTCCGGCAGGACGATGAAGGGGGCGTTCCCGCCGAGCTCCAGCGAGGTCCGCACGACCTGCTTCGCGGCCTGCTCGAGGAGGATCTTGCCGACGGCGGTCGACCCGGTGAACGACAGCTTGCGGATGATGCCGCCCGTCAGGACCGGCTCGATGACCTCGGCCGCGCGGGAGGTGGTGACGACGTTGAGGACGCCGTCGGGCAGCCCGGCCTCCTGCAGGATGCGGGCGAGGGCGAGGCTCGACAGCGGGGTCTGCGGGGCCGGCTTGAGCACCATGGTGCAGCCGGCGGCGATGGCGGGGCCGATCTTGCGCGCGCCCATCGCCAGCGGGAAGTTCCACGGCGTGATGAGCAGGCAGGGCCCGACGGGCTGACGCATCACCAGGGTGCGGGCCGTGCCGTCGGGTCGCTGGGTGAAGCCGCCGTCGACGCGGACGGCCTCCTCGGCGAACCACCGGAAGAACTCGGCGGCGTAGCCGACCTCGCCACGCGCCTCCGGCAGCGACTTGCCCATCTCCAGGGTCATGAGCAGCGCCAGGTCCTCCTGACGCTCCATCAGGGCCGCGTACGCCCGGTAGAGGATCTCGGAGCGGGCCCGGGCCGGCGTGGCAGCCCAGGCGGCCTGGGCGTCGCGGGCCGCGGCGGCTGCCGCAGCCCCGTCCGCGACGTCGGCGTCCGCGACGGTGGCCAGGACCTCCTCGGTGGCCGGGTTGAGGACGTCCATCGTGGCGCCGGACGCCGAAGGGCGCCAGGTGCCGCCGATGAGCAGCTCCGTGGGGACGGCTGCCAACAGCCGGGCCGCCGGCGTGAGGTCGGTGGTTGTCGTCATGGTGTGGACTCCTTCGGGCGGATCGTGGGGGTCGAGGTCAGGGCGTCGTCGAGCACTTCGGCCAGGTGCCTGACCGGGGCGCGCGCGCCGGAAGGTGGCGTGCTCCGGGGGGCGGTGCGTGTGAGGTGGTCGATCTGGCACTGGCAGCTGAAGCCGTCGGCGATCGCCACCGCATCAGGGGGCAGGTTCGCCAGCTTGCCGGCCAGATCGTGCCCGGCGACGGCCATGGAGGTGTCGTAGTGCTCGGCCTCGAAGCCGAAGTTGCCGGCCAGACCGCAGCACCCCTCCGACTCGGTGGCCTCGATGCCGAGCCGGCGCAGCACCCGGGTGTTGCTCGTCGCGCCGAACACGGCGTGCTGGTGGCAGTGCGTCTGCGTCAGCGCCCGAGCGGGAAGCCGCGGCGGGGACCAGCCCGCGTCGAGGCGGCTCTCGATGACGGCGGCGAACGTCGTGACGCGGGCGGCGACGCGCCGGGCCGCCTCGGTCTCGACGAGCTCGGGCAGGTCCTTCTTCAGCGCGGCCGCGCAGCTCGGCTCCAGCACGACCAGCGCGGCATCGCCGGTCGCGTCCAGGGCCGCGACGGTCCGCCCGAGGATCCGGCGTGCGGCGTCGAGCTGACCGGTGGTGATCCACGTCAGGGCGCAGCAGACCTCGGGGGCCCCGCCCACCGACAGCTCCGCCTCCCTCAGCACCCGTTCGGCGGCGCCGACGAGCCGGGGACGGAACCCGCGGGTGAACGAGTCGGTCACGATGAGGACGTCTGGCTGGTCATCGTGCCTGCCGAGGACGGCGGCACGTCGCGGCGTGAAGGCGGGCAGGACGCGGTGCGGTGTCACTCCCCCGATCCGCAGGGCGAGGGCGCGCAGGGCCCCGACCCGCAGCACGGCATTCGCGAGGGCCGGCACGCGGCCGGCCACGGAGATCCAGCGCGGCAGCCAACCCAGCGAGTAGTGCGACCTCGGCCGCAGCCGGCGCCGGTAACGCTGGTGCAGGACCTCGGACTTGTACGTCGCCATGTCGACGCCGACCGGGCAGTCCGACGAGCACGCCTTGCAGGACAGGCACAGGTCCAGCGCCTGGTGCACCTCGTCGGACCGCCACCCGTCGGGCAGCAGCGTCCCGGTCGTCATCTCCTGGAGCACGCGCGCGCGGCCGCGCGTGGAGTCCTCCTCCTGGCCGGTGGCCCGGTACGAGGGGCACATGAAACCGCCGTGGTCGCTGCGGCACCGGCCGACGCCGACGCAGCGCTGCACGGCGGCGGTGAAGTCGCGGTCGTGCGGGTAGGCGAAACCGGTGCCGTTCCCGGCGGTCGCGGGGTGGCGGACGCTCAGCGGCAGCAGGTCGCGCTCGAGCGGCGCCGGGTCGACGATGATGCCGGGGTTGAGGACGCCTCGTGGGTCGAAGAGCGCGCGGAACTCGGCGAACAGCGCGAGCATCGTCGGCGAGTACATGCTCGCGAGCAGCTCGCTACGCGCGCGACCGTCACCGTGCTCGCCGGAGATGGAACCGCCGTGCCGGGCGACGAGCCGGGCCGCGGCGCGCACGAACCGAGCCATGGCCGACGTGCCCCGCTCCGTGCCGAGGTCGAAGGTGATGCGCACGTGCACGCATCCGGCACCGAAGTGCCCGTAGAGGACGCCGGACAGGTGGTGCTCGGCCAGCAGGGCCCGGAAGTCGCGCAGGTAACCCGCCAGGTTGTCCGGGTGGACGGCCGCATCCTCCCAGCCGGCCCACGTCTGGGTCGTGGCGTCCGGGCGGGTCGACAGGCCCGCGCCGTCCTCTCGCACCCGCCAGAGGGCCGCGCGGTCCGGTGCCTCGGTCACGACGAGACCGTCCCTGAGCCGGCCGTGCCGACGCAGCGTGGCCATCAGGCCGTCGGCCGCCGTGGCGAGGTCCTCCTCGGTGTCGCCGTCCAGCTCGACGTAGAGCCACGACTTCCCGGCCGGCAGGGCGGCGACGGACTCGGCTCCTCGCCGCGCCACCATGGTGGCCACGATCGCCTCGTCGATCCCTTCGACGGCGGTGGGTGAGAACGGCAGGATGACCGGGACGTCGGCAGCGGCGTCGACGATGTCGTCGTAGCCGAGCACGAGCAACGTGGTCCTGGTGGCTCGCTGCACGAGCGAGAGCGTGGCGCCGACGGTCAGCGCGCACGTGCCCTCGCTGCCGGCGAGCGCACGTGCCACGTGGAAGCCACGCTCGGGCAGCAGCTCGTCGAGGTGGTAGCCGGACACCTGCCGCTGGATGCGGCCCAGCTCGGTCCGGATCGCGACGAGGTTCGCGGTCACGAGGTCGGTGAGCGCCGCCGTCAGCTGTGCCGCGTGCTCGACGGCGTGCGCCTGCGCGGTGGCACCCGGCTGGTCCAGGGCCGTCACCCCGCCGCGTCCGGCCCGCAGGAGACACCCGTCCGGCATGACGACGTCGAGCGACTCGACGTGGCTCGAGGTCCGGCCCCATCGCACCGAGTGGTTCCCGCACGCGTCGTTGCCGACCATGCCGCCGATCGTGGCCCGCGAGTGCGAGGACGGGTCGGGCGCGAACATCAGGCCATGGGGTGCGGCGGCGTCGTTGAGACGGTCGAGCACGACGCCGGCCTGGACGGTCGCCCGACGAGCCTGCGGGTCGACCTCGAGGACCGCGTCGAGGTGACGTGACAGGTCGATGACCACGCCCGCGCCGATGGCGTTGCCGGCCATGCTCGTCCCACCGCCGCGGGTGGTGACCGGCACGCCGAGGTCCGCACACGCGCGGACCAGGTCCTGGACCTCTCCCACGGTGCGCGGGAAGGCGACGGCCAGCGGGGGCACGCGGTAGTTCGACGCGTCGAAGGCGTACATGGCCCGGGCGCCGTCGGAGAAGTCCAGCTTCACCTGTGGGCACGCCTGCTCCAGTGCCGCCCGGACGGTGGACCGGTCGGGGGGCGTCGTCGACACCTGACCGAGCCCCACCGTTGAGACGTTCACGGAGAAACTGTAGAACAGTTGAACTGCGCATCGCAAGATGGATACTGTAGAACAGTTCTACAAAACTCTCGATGCCGTCCCGTGGGAGAAGGACATGGACCTGGACTTCACGGTTCGCCGCACGACCGCCCCCCAGCAGGTGGCGGACGGCCTCTCGCAGCTCATCCTCTCGGGCCACTTCGGCCCCGGGACGCGGCTACGCGAGAGCGCCATCGCGGCCGAGCTCGGCGTCTCCCGGAACACCGTCCGCGAGGCGGTTCGCATCCTCCAGCTCGGGGGCCTGGTCCGCTACCGGGTCAACAAGGGCGCCGTCGTCATCGCGCCCACGCCCGAGGTCGTGGACGGCCTCTACGAGGCGCGGTGCCAGCTGGAGGTCGCCGCAGTGCGCGAGCCCCGGGAGGCCGCGGAGCTGGCACCGCTGCGCGCGGCCTTCGCCCGGCTCGCCACCGCCGCGGACACCCTCGAGGTCAGGGACATCGTCACCGCCGACCTCGACTTCCACGCGGCCATCGTCGCCCTGCTCCGCAGCAGCCGGATCAACGCCTTCTACGCCGAGCTGACCACCGAGCTGCGCTTCTACCTGTCCGTGCTCTCGATGCAGGACCACGAGCCCCACCATCGGGTGTCCATCGTGACCGAGCACGCGGCCATCCTCGAGGCGATCGAGTCGGGCAGGCCTGTCGACGCGGTGAGGGCGGTGCGCACGCACGTCGAGGACAACGCCCGCCGAGTGTGCGACATCGTCGCCCGCGATACGACCGGCCCGACCCGATGAGCTCTCGTCACCGCACCGACGGCGCTCAGGGCAAGGGTGCAGTCTCACCGGACGGCGACGGACGCAGCGCGCACCGGGCCATCTGGGTCCAGCGAGCCTCGGACGTCATTCCCATGAAGTGCAGGACGTGCGGCCGCGGAACCTGGGGACGAGTCGCGTACGACTCCGGGGAGGAGTTGTAGCAGGTCTCCGCAGTCCGGCCCTCGAGGTAGGGCTGGTTCCAGCCGGTCGGCAGCCAGCTGGTCCGCAGCAGGAAGGCCGAGCCCAGTCCCGGACCGGCCCACCGGTACTCGTCGTCTCCCCTACGCCAGCCGAGCGCCGCGAGGACCGCGCCCTGGTCCGCCCACGGTCCGGGCTGCCGACCCGCCGCGGAGACGGCGTCGAGGAACGAGAAGGACTCGGGGCAGGACCGCATGAGCCAGACGCCGGTGTTCGGGTTGACGCGGTGCTCGAACGGGACGTGCTCCAGCGCCAGAGCCTGGAAGTGGTCCGGGTGCAGGTGGTCGGCGACGTCCTCGTCGGTGCGCATCACCAGCACGTCCGCATCGAGCCACAGCGCCAGCGGGTAGTCCTGGAGGGCCTGCCGCAGCAGGCTCACCTTGAGCCACTTGGCAGCCTGCGCCGACGCACTCGCCCGCTCGCCGTCCACCTCGACGTCGACCGCGCGGACGTCATAGCCCCACCGGTCGGCCAGACGCCGGAAGGTCGGGAGTGCCAGCTCGTGCAGCACCCGGCGCATCGTCGGGCCGGCGGCGGTGAGGACCACGCCTCGAGGTGGTTGGAGTCGCGAGTCGGCACCTCCCGCATCTCGCCGCGACTCCGACATCGCCCCTCCCTCCGGCTGCCCTGCGGCGAACCTACCGCCTCGGGGCGCTGCGGCGGGCGCCTCCACCTCGGAGACACGCCCTAGGCGACCCGGTCCTTGAGCTTGTAGTAGGCGCCGGCGACGGGCAGGAACCATGGCGGACCGAAGTGCCCGGGGATGCGCCGGAAGGGGACGTCGCCCCAGATGTTCGCCTCGCGGACCCCGGACATGTACTCGGCCATCTGACGTCCCATGTACGTGGCCATCTGGACGCCGTGCCCGGCGTACCCCATCGAGTAGTAGACGCCGTCGTGCTCGCCGGCGTGGACGCGGCGGTCGATGCTCATGTCGACCAGCCCTCCCCAGCAGTAGTCCACCCTGGCGTCGGCCAGCTGGGGGAAGAACCCGACCATGGCCTCCCTGAGGATCTTCCCGCTCTTGACGTCGGACTGGGGGCTGGACATCGCGAACCGTGCCCGGCCGCCGAACAGGAGGCGGTTGTCGGGGGTGATGCGGAAGTAGTTGAGGAGGTTCTTGGAGTCCGACGCGACGCGGCGGTTCGGCAGGAGGTCGTCGCACCTGCCGGCGTCGAGCGGCTCGGTGGCGATGATGAAGCTGCCGACCGGAGCGATGCGGACCTGCTGCCAGCGGAACGGCCGGCGGGTGTAGGCCCCCGTTGCGATGAGGACCAGCTCGGCCTGGATCCGGCCTCTCGGGGTCACGAGCTCGTGGCCGGAGCCAACCCTGCTCAGGCTCAGCACGGGCGCCTCCTCGTGGATCGTCACGCCGGCGCGCTCGGCCGCCTCGCCGAGCCCGCGGATGTACTTGCCCACGTGGAGACTCGCGCTCTTCGACTCCACCATTGCCCCATGGAAGGAGTCCGACCCGATCTCGCGACGCAGCTCGCTCTTCGGGACGAGCTGCGAGTCCCCTCCCAGGCGGGTGTTCAGCAGCTCTGCGGTCTTCTCGAACCCCTCGTAGTGCGACGCCTTGGATGCGAGGTTGAGCTTGCCGGGACGCCCGAAGTCGCAGTCGATCTGTTCCTCGGTCACGAGCTTCTCGATGACGTCGATGGCCTCCGTGTAGGCGCCGTACAGCCGCGCTGCCGCGTCGAAGCCGTACTTCTCCACCGCCTGCCGGATGCCGATCGCCATGCCCGTCGTCGCCATACCGCCGTTGCGACCGGAAGCGCCGAACCCCACGGTGTGCTGCTCGAAGAGCTGAACCTTCGCCCCCCGTCGTGCAAGGTGCAGCGCCGCGACGACCCCGGTCAGGCCACCGCCGACGACGGCCACGTCGGTGCGTCCCTCCACGCTCGTCCTCGACCTCTCGGGGGAGCTCGCCGGTGCGGTGTCGAGCCAGTAGGACGTGAACTTCATTTCGTACTCCTCCAGCAGGGGATGGGCGCGGCTTCGGGGGGGCCGCCGGCGACGGACCAGACCAGGCGGGAGCCGTCGCCGCGGGCCAGCATAGCTGTTGACAGTTGACGACTGTACACGTATGGTCGACCATCGACCAGAGGGGACGGACCGCTCTGGGACCGAGCACCAGGAGGACCCGTGGTTTTCGCACCGCCGAAGTTCGTCACGTTCGACATGAACGGCACGCTGATCAAGTTCGCCATCAACGACGCGATGCGCCAGGTCCTCGGCGACCGGCTGCCGGCCGAGGTCGCCGACGAGTACCTGCGCATCTGCAAGGCCTACCGGATCGACGAGTGCACCGGCGCCTACCAGCCCTTCCACCAGATCGTGGCCCGCTCCATGGAGCGCGCCGCGCGCTGGGTCGGCCTGCCCTTCCGCGAGGAGGACGCCCGGGCCGTCTACGACATCGTCCCGACCTGGGGCCCCTACCCCGGGGTCACCGCGGCCCTGAACCGGCTCGCCGAGGCGGTGCCGCTGGTCATCATCACCAACAGCGACACCCAGCACGCCGTGCGCCTGGCCGAGAACCTGCAGGCCCCGTTCGAACTGGTCATCAGCGCCGAGGAGATGGGCACCTACAAGCCGCGCCTGGCCGCGTTCGAGTACCTGTTCGACAAGCTCGGCGTCACCCCCGCCGAGCTCGTGCACGTCTCCGCCAGCCCGATGTACGACCTGCGCACCGCGGCGGTCATGGGCATCCGGGACAAGGTCTACGTCGACCGCGGCTTCGAGCAGGACGAGCACTGGCTCGGCTACGAGCGGATCACCGACATCGCCGACCTGCCCGTCCTCTTCGGCCTGCCGCGTCCCTGACACGACCCTGACACGACCTTGACACGACCCCGACACGACCGGAGGACCGCACACCATGACGATCGACAGCCCGGCGGTGGTGGCATGAGCGCTCCCCTGCCGCAGACCGTGGCCGGCGACTCGGCGTCCGAGCGGCTCCTCGCCCTCGGGCTGGAGCTGCCGGACCTCGAGGACAACGCCTACTTCGTGCACCACCGGGCTGTGGGCGAGAGCATCCACATCGCCGGCCAGCTGCCGTTCAAGGACGGTCGGCTGCTCGGCCGGGGCGTCGTCGGACGGGACGTGGACGTGGAGACGGCCAAGGAGCTCGCACGCCACGCCGCTCTCAACTGCCTCGCCGCCGCCGTGCAGGCGGTGGGACACCTCGACCGGGTCCGGGTCGTGCAGATGCTCGTGTTCGTCGCCAGCCCGCCGGACTTCGGTCTGCAGTCGCAGGTCGCCAACGCGGCCAGCGAGCTGCTCATCCAGGTGCTGGGCGAGAACGGGCGGCACGCCCGGACCGCGATCGGCGTCGCCGGTCTGCCGCTCGACACCCCGGTCGAGATCCAGATGGTGTGCACCGCCGTGTAGCAGCACGACGCCCGACCGTGTCCAGACGCAACCAGGAGGAGTCCAGCGTGAACCGGATCCAACGAGCCCTCGACGGCCTGGTCGAGCGGGTCAGCACCCCCGCGCCGATCGTGCTGGTCGACGTCATGCAGGACAACATCGAGCGCATGCAGCGCTTCGGTGACGAACACGGTCTCGACGTCAGGCCCCACGTCAAGACGCACAAGTGCGTGGAGATCGGTCGGCGCCAGGTCGCGGCCGGCGCCGTCGGGATCACCGCCGGCAACGTCGGCGAGGCCGAGGTGTTCGCCGAGGCCGGGTTCGACGACATCTTCATCGCCTACCCGATCTGGCCCGCGGGGACGAAGGGCGAACGGATCCGCCGGCTCGCCGAGTCCACCCGGCTGCGGGTGGGCGTCGACAACGTCGCGGCGATCGAGGCCCTCGCCGGCGCCATGGGTGACGAGCCCGACCGCCTCGAGGTCGTCGTCGAGGTGGACTGCGGCGCACGGCGTTCCGGGGCCCCGCCCGAGCTCGCGGGCGACCTCGCGCGCGCTGCCCGCACGTGCGGGCTCGTGCCGGTCGGGGTGTTCACGTACCCCGGTCACGGCAGCTCTGGCCGGGAGGCTCGCAGACAGGCCGCGAGGGACCAGCAGGACGCGCTCGTCACCGCCGTGCGCAGCCTCAGCGCCGTCGGGGTCACCGCCGAGGTCGTCAGCGCCGGCTCCACGCCGACCATCGAGTTCACGGGCAGCGACGTGGTCACCGAGATCCGTCCCGGCGAGTACGTCTTCTGCGACCGGGACAACACCCGGCTCGGCGCCTGCACCGAGGACCAGGTCGCCCTGTTCGTCGCCGCGACGGTGGTCAGCGACTGGGTCCCCGACCAGGTCATCCTCGACGTGGGGACGAAGGCGCTCAGCCGCGAGGGAAGCGTCGAGCGCGGCTACGGTGGCGTCGCCGGCACGACGGCGGTCCTCACCAAGCTCAACGAGTACCACGGGTTCCTCGGCCTGCCTGCCGGCGACTTCCGGCCCGGCATCGGCACCGTCGTCCCCGTGGTGCCGAACCACGTCTGCCCCGTCGTGCTCAACTTCGAGGAGCTCATCGTCACCGACAGCGCGGGCACCTCGCTGCAGCGGTGGCCGGTCGACGCCCGCGGCCACCTCGGCTGAACCGGCCCAGCATCCCCCCGACCCACCACACCCTGAAGGACGTACCTGACATGAGACTCGAGAAGGTGACGGCGCTGGTCACCGGTGCCAGCAGCGGGATCGGAGAGGCGGTGAGCGCGCGCTTCCGCCGTGAGGGCGCGCGCCTGCTGCTCACCGGACGCCGGGATCGCCTCGACACCGCCGAGCCGGACGACCTCTACGTCCCCGGTGACCTCAACGACGAGGCGTTCGTCGAGAGCCTGGCCCGCCGGGCCGCCGAGTCCTTCGGCACCGTGGACGTCGTCGTCCTCAACCACGGCCTGCAGGTCAGCAGCCCGCTCACGGACATGGCGTACGAGGACGCGAAGCGCGTCCTCGACAGCAACCTGCTCAGCGCGTTCCTCGTCATGAAGCACTTCGCGCCGCTCATGCCTCCCGCGGGAGGGGCGTTCGTCTGCCTCGGCTCACGGCTCGGCATGGTCGGCAAGCCGGACGAGGTCCTGTACTCCGCCGCCAAGGGCGGTCTCATCATGCTCGCCAAGGGCGCAGCGATCGAATGGGCCTCTCGCAACATCCGCGTCAACGTCGTGGCTCCCGGCCTGACCGCCACCCCGGTCATCGAGGCCTCGATCCAGCGCCGCCCCGACCCCGACGCGTACCGGCGCGAGCGTGAGTCCCAGATCCCGCTCCACCGGCTCGCCACACCCGACGAGATCGCCGACGCGATCCTGTTCCTCGCATCGTCGGAGTCGTCGTACGTCACCGGGGCGGTCCTGCCCGTCGACGGCGGCTACACCGCCTTCTGAGGCCGGGACGCCAGCGGCCCCGAGCCTGACCGCCGTCCGTAGCCCGACGCACTGTCACGTTAGAAGCACTGACGCATATCGGTCGAAAAGCGTCACGACACGAGACCCGACGCGCGCTCTATCGTGCTCTCGCCCCGGTCCCCCGCCCACCCGCGCGGGCTCCGGCCACCGCACCGCAACCCGGCAGCAGCGAGACAGGCACCCCCACAGCGTCGCGGTCTCGGCCGCGTCCGTCATGCAGAAGGAGCGTCCCACGTGGCTCGAGCACCCTTGCCCACCTCAGCGACACGACCTCACCCCGACCTGCTCGGTCCGGATGCCGGCGCGGCAGACCTCCAGGACGGACCGGCGCCGGCCAAGAAGCTGCGTTCCCGGCACGTCACGATGATCACGCTCGGCGGCATCATCGGCGCCAGCCTGTTCGTCGGCTCGGCCAACATCATCCGGTCGACTGGCCCGGCCGCGGCGATCTCCTACCTCGTCGGGGGCCTGCTGGTCTTCCTGGCCATGCGCATGCTCGGCGAGATGGCAGCCGACCGGCCCGCCGTCGGATCCTTCATGGAGTACGCGAGGGTCGGCCTCGGCAGCTGGGCGGCCTACGTCGTCGGATGGCTCTACTGGTACTTCTGGGTCGGCGTCATCGCCTACGAAGCCGTCGTCGGAGGCGGCATGGTCCACACCTGGTTCCCGTCCGTCCCGGCCTGGGCAGGGTCGCTCACGCTGCTCGCGGTCTTCGTGACGACGAACCTCATCTCGCTGCGGTCCTTCGGTGAGACCGAGTTCTGGCTCGCGAGCATCAAGGTGGTCGCCATCGTCGTGTTCCTCACTGCCGGAGTCCTGTTCGCGTTCGGACTCTGGCCGTCCAGCAGCTGGTCCCTCGGCAACCTCTGGGCCCACGGCGGGTTCATGCCGAACGGTGTCGGCGTCGTCATCTCGTCCGTCGCGCTCGTCCTCTTCTCGTACTTCGGCACGGAGATCGCGGTGATGGCCGCCGCCGAGTCCGAGGACCCCGCGTCCGGGATCCGACGCGCCGCACGCACCGTCATCTGGCGGGTCATGCTGTTCTACGTCGGGTCCATCCTCGTGATCGTGACCGTCGTGCCGTGGAACGAGCTCCCGTCGCCCGACGTCGTGGCGCCCTTCACGCACATCTTCAGGATGTTCGGCGTGCCCGGTGCCGAGACCATCATGAGCCTGGTGATCTTCACGGCCGTCGTGTCCGTGCTCAACTCGGGCACCTACTCCGCGTCGCGGATGTTCGCGGCCCTCGCCGAGCAGCGCCTCGCGCCCGCTGCGGTCGCGCGGCGGACCAGGCGTGGTGTCCCCGCCCTTGCGGTGGTCGCGTCGACGGTCGGCGGCCTCGTTGCCACCGTCGTCAACTTCGTCGCCCCGAGCTCCGGCATCTACGACTTCATCATGAACTCGACCGGCCTCGTGGCGCTCTTCGTGTACGTCTTCATCACCGTGACGCAGTGGCGACTGCGCCGGGCCATGACGCCGGAGCAGGAGGGGAACCTCAAGCTCAAGGTCTGGCTCTTTCCGTGGGTGAACATCGTGCTCATCGCCGGCGCCATCGGGATCGTCGCCATCATGATGACGACGGAGAGCGGCCGCACCCAGGTGTTCACCAGCTGCCTCGCGACGGGTGCTCTCGCCCTGTTCTGGCCGGCGGTGCGCCGCCGCCTGGGGCAGGGTGCGGCGGCACCCACGGTCGAACGGTCTCCCGAGCCCGTCTGACCCTTCACGAAGCCACGGACGGCGCCCTTCCCGGGCGCCGTCCGTGGCGTATGACCTCGGGTTCGTCCACCCTCACGCGTGGGGCAGGTCGCGGAAGGCCTCGGCGACGCCGGGATGGATGAGCAGCCCACCCCTCGTGTTGACCCCGAGCGCCACGGCGGGGTCCTCCTCGATCGCCCGCTCGGGTCCGAGGTCGGCGAGCCGTCGCAGGTAGGGAAAGGTCGCGTTGGTCAGGGCTCGGGTGGAGGTCTGCGGGACGGCGCCCGGCAGGTTCGCGACGCAGTAGTGGCGGATGCCGTCGACCTCGTAGATGGGGTCGGCGTACGTGGTAGCGCGCGAGGTCTCGAAGGCGCCGCCCTGGTCGATGGCGACGTCGACGAGGAGGGCGCTCCTCGGCAGGAGGGCGAGGTCGGCGCGAGAGACCACCTTGGGCGCCGCCCTGCCGGGAACGAGGACCGTCCCGATGACGACGTCCGCAGAGCGCAGCTCACGGGCGAGAGCGTCGACATCGCTCAGGAGGACGCGGGCACGGCCACCCAGGAGGGCGTCGAGGTCGCGGACCCGGTCCGCGGAGGTGTCGAGGACGGTCACCTCGGCCTGCATGCCGAGCGCGAGCAGAGCCGCCTGCGTGCCCGCGACCCCGCCGCCGACCACGACGACACGGCACGGGGCCACCCCGGGAGACCCGCCGAGGAGGCGGCCCGGGCCGCCTTCGCACGAGGTCAGGTAGCGCGCCGCGGCATGCGCGGCGAGCCGCCCGGCGATCTCACTCATCGGTGTCAGCAGGGGCAGCCCCGTGTGGTCCTGGACCGTCTCGTAGGCGATCGCGAGCGTCCCTGCGTTGAGGAGGGCGTGCGTGAGCCGCCGGTCGGCGGCGAGGTGCAGGTGGCTGAAGAGCGTCAGGTCCTCGCGCAGGAAGCGGTACTCCGAGGCGACCGGCTCCTTCACCTTCACGAGCAGCTCGGCGTCGGCCCAGGCCTCCTCGGGCTGGTCCACGAGCTTGGCACCGGCGTGCGCGTAGTCCTCGTTGGAGAAGCCGGCACCGAGCCCCGCGTTGCGCTCGACGAGGACGTCGTGCCCCTCCCGCACGAGGACGGCGGCGCCGGCCGGGGTGAGACCGACGCGCGCCTCCTTCGTCCTCGTCTCCCTGACGGTCGCGATGCGCATGGTGCTGTCTTTCCGTGCGTGACGTGCCGCCGGCCGGCGTCGGCTCGTGCCGCCGCCGGCCGGTGCGGTGCCGGCTCAGGCCGTGGCTCGACGCGCCACGTTGTAGAAGCGGACCGACTGGTACTCCTCGAGGCCCTCGGCGCTGCCCTCGCGGCCCAGACCGGAGTGCTTCACGCCCCCGAACGGCGCGGCGGCGTTGGACGGGACGCCCTGGTTGATGCCGACCAGGCCGGTCTCGAGGGCATCGGCGACGTTGAGGGCCCGGTCCAGGCTCTCGGTGAACACGTAGCCCGCGAGCCCGAACTCCGTCGCGTTGGCCCGCTGCACGACCTCGGCCTCGGTGCTGAACCGCTGGATCGCCGCGACCGGCCCGAAGATCTCCGTGCTCGCGACCTGGGCGCTTGCCGGGACGTGGTCCAGCACGGTGGCCTGGAAGAAGTGGCCGTCCGACGCCAGGATCCGGCCGCCGGTGCGGACACTCGCGCCGTGCGCGACCGCGTCGTCGACCAGGCGCTCCATGCTCGTCACGGCCCGGTCGTCGATGAGTGGGCCGAGCGCGACGTCGTCGGCCAGCCCGTCACCCGTGACCGCGGCGGCCACCTTCTCCGAGAGCCCCTCGACGAAGGCGTCGGCGATGCCGTCCTGGACGAAGATCCGGTTGGCCGCGATGCAGGACTGGCCCCCGTTGCGCATCTTGGCCGCGTACGCGCCGTTGACGGCCCGCTCGAGGTCGGCGTCGTCGAAGACGACCAGCGGCGCGTTGCCGCCCAGCTCCATGGAGGAGCGCAGCACGTTGTCGGCGGCAAGGCGCAGCAGCACCTTGCCGACGCCGGTCGACCCCGTGAAGGACACCTTGCGGACGCGGGGGTCGGGCAGGACGGCCTCGCTGAAGGCCGACGCGTTGCTGGTGCACACGACCTGGACGAGCTCTTCGGGGACGCCGGCCTGCTGGGCGAGCTCGACGGCGTAGTAGGTCGTCAGCGGGGTGAGCGCGGCCGGCTTGATGAGCACGGGGCAACCGGCGGCAAGGGCGGGCGCGATCTTGCGGGTGGCCATCGCCAGCGGGAAGTTCCACGGCGTGATGAGCACGGACAGCCCGACCGGGGCGCGTCGGGTCAGCAGCGTGGCGCCGCCGGTGGGGACGTCGCGGACGTTGCCGGCCGGACGGACCGCCTCCTCGGCGTACCAGCGGACGAAGTCGCTGCCGTAGGTCACCTCGGCGCGGGACTCCGCCAGCGGCTTGCCCATCTCCAGGGTGATGAGGAGCGCGATGTCGTCGGCGTGCTCGATGAGCAGGTCGTACCAGCGACGCAGCACGTCGGCCCGCTGCCGTGGGGTGGTGGAGGCCCAGGCACGACCGGCCTGGTCGGCTCGGGCGACGGCGTCCAGCGCCTCGCCGGGACCGGCGTCGGGCAGGCTGGCGATGACCGCGCCGGTGGCCGGGTTGTGCACGTCGAACGTGGCCGGGCCGGTGGGCAGCCGAAGGCCTTGCACGACGCGGTCGGCGGCGCGCGCCCGGTCGGGGTTCGCGACGGCGAGGCGGGTGCCGGGCGGCGTCGGCTCGGTGGTGCGCTGGGTGTTCAGGTCGGTGGTCATCGGGTCTCCTCAGCGAATAGAACGTCTTCGATGGCTTCGACGAACGAGGTCAGCTCGTCGTCGGTGGTGATGAACGGCGGGCTGATCTGCAAGGTGTTGCCGCGCAGCGGGCGGGAGATGAAGCCCAGCTCGACGAGCGCGTCGGCGGCTCGCTCGGCGGGGACCTCGTCGCGCAGCGTCACCCCGCCGAGGAACCCGGCGACCCGGACGTCGACGACGCTGGGCCGGCGGGCCAGCAGCTGCTTGAGGAGGCTGTCGAGGCGGTGCTCGAGCTCGACGACCCGGGGCAGCAGCCGCTCCTGCTCGAGGACGTCGAGGTTGGCCAGGGCGACCGCGCTCGCCGTCGCGTGACCGGCATAGGTCGCGCCGTGGCGGAACACCGGCGTGGCGGGGTCGTCGACGTAGAACGGCTGCCAGATCCTCGGGGCGACCAGGACGCCGCCCAGAGGCGCGTAGCCGGAGGTGACGCCCTTGGCGAAGGTGACCAGGTCCGGCTCGAGACCGAACCGGTCGGTGGCGAACATGACGCCGGTGCGTCCGAACCCGGTGATGACCTCGTCGACGACGAGCAGGATGTCGTGCTCGCGGCACAGCGCCTGGACCTTCTCCAGGTAGCCCGGTGCCGGCGGGTTGACGCCGCCCGTGCCCTGGATCGGCTCGGTCACGAGCGCGGCGATGTTGTCCGGACCGATCCGCGCGATCGTCGCGGCGAGCGCGTCGGCGTCGTGGACCGGGACCCGCGCCGTCTCGGGCACGAGCGACTCGGTGCCGTAGCCCTCGCGGTTGAAGTCCAGGCCGGCGATGCTCGTGCCGTAGGCGTGCAGCCCGTGGTAGGCGTGCTCCCGGCTCAGGATGGTCGTCTTGGCGGGCTTGCCCTCCCGCTGCCAGTGGCGTCGGGCCAGCTTGCAGGCCACGTCGATCGCGTCGGAGCCACCGGAGTTGAGGATGACCTTGGGGTCGGCGATCGGTGACAGCCCGGCGAGCCGCTCGGCCAGCTGGAGCGCCTGGTCGTTCACGAACCGGGCGAAGATGTGGTACGTCTCCAGCCTCAGCATCTGCGCACGGGCGGCCTCGGCCAGGGCCGGGTGCGAGTGGCCGATGTTGGCGTGCCACAGCCCGGCCGTGCCGTCGAAGAGGCGCCGACCGTCGCTGGTGTGGACGTAGGAGCCGTCGCCTCGTTCGACGACGAGCTGGCGACCCAGGACGGAGGGCAGATGGGCCTGCGCCGGCCACAGGGCCGGACCGTCGAGGATCGTGCGGGTGGCGGACATGGAGCGTCCTTTCGGGTAGCTGGAGGCGGGTCAGTGGGCGGTGTAGCCGCCGTCGACGGGGATCGAGACCCCGGTGATGTAGGAGGCCTCCTCGGAGGCGAGGAAGCTCACTGCGGCGGCGACGTCCGCGCAGCTGGCGAGCCGGCCGAGCGGGATGGCGGCGACAACGTCGCGTTCGGTCTGTTCCGGGTCGGCCTGTTCGCCCAGCCAGGCGTCGTACAAGGGCGTGCGCGTCATGCCCGGCGCGACAGCGTTGACCCGGATGTTGCGCGGGGCGAGCTCGACGGCGGCGGCAGTCGTGAGGGCCTTGACGGCGCCCTTGCTCGCGCTGTAGATGCCCATCGTCGGTACGCCGACGGACGCCAGCCGTGAGGTGATGTTGATGATCGCCCCGCCGTGCTCCATCCGCTTCGCGCTCTCCTGCAGCACCGCGATGGTTGCGATGGTGTTGACCTCGAAGACGCGCCGCACCTCGGTCGTGGGCGCCTCGAGAAGGTCGTCCGTGTGGTCGATAGCGGCGTTGTTGACGACGACGTCCAGACGCCCGAACCGGTCGACAGCGCTCGCGGCAAGCCGTGCCGGCCCGCCCGCGCGCGTCAGGTCCACCGCCACGAAGGCGGCGCGCTCCCCCAGCTCCTCGCGGACCCGCTGCCCGCGCACCTCGTCGCGACCTGTGACGACGACGTTGAGCCCGTCGGCGTGCAGGCGTCGGGCGATCTCGTACCCGATCCCCGAGGTCGAGCCCGTGACGAGGGCCGTGCGGCGCCTCACCCGCGCGCTCCGAACGTGTCGACGGCTGACCTGAGCCGAGCGACGCCCTCGTCGATGCGCTCCGGCGTCGAGGTGGCGAAGCAGAGCCGCAGGGCGTCGTGGAAGTGGTCGTTGGTCGAGAACGCGGGCCCCGGGATGTAGGCCACGCCCTCGGCCAGCGCGGACTCGAAGAGGGCTGCGGTGTCCACGGCCGGATCGGCGAACGTCGCCCACAGGAAGAAGCCGCCGTCGGGGTCCGTGGCACGGACCGCGTCGCCGAAGTGGCGGACGAGCGCGGCCCGCATCGCCTCCTTGCGCTGGCGGTAGAGGCCCAGCACCCGGTCCAGGTGCGGCTGCAGATGGCCGCCGGCGAGGAACTCGGTGACCGTGCGCTGCGTCGGGACGCTCGTGCACGTGTCCATGGCCTGCTTGGCGTTGATGAGCAGCGGCTGGAGGCTCGCGTCGGCGTCGACCCACCCGACCCGCAGCCCGGGCGCCAGGATCTTGGAGAAGGTGCGCACGGAGAAGATGACCGGGTTGCCCGGGTCGATCTCGTTCAGGGCCGGGATCGGTGAGCCCTCGAAGCGCAGCAGACCGTACGGGTCGTCGTCGATGACGACCGCTCCCCACCGCGAGGCGAGCTCGAGCAGGAGCTCGCGACGCTCCAGCGTCAGCGTCACGCCCGACGGGTTCTGGAAGTTGGGGATCGTGTAGATGGCCTTGGGCGGACGCCCGGCGCGCGCGACGAGCTCCGGGAGCGCCTCGACGACCAGACCGTCCTCGTCGACCGGCGCCTCCAACAGGTCGGCGCCATAGGACAGGGCAGTCGCGTTGCCGTTGGTGTAGGTGGGCCCCTCGACGACCACCAGCTCACCCGGGTCGACGAAGAGCTTGAAGGCGAGGTCCAGGCCCTGCATGCCGCCGGTGGTGATCGTGATGCGCTCGGCGGCGCTGGAGTACCCGTGCTCGGCCTGGAGCTTGAGGATCTCGCCCACGAGGTCGGGCTCGCCCTCCGACGCACCGTAGCTGTACTTGCCCGGCACGGCGTGCGCTGCAAAGCGGTCCAGCAGCTCCACGGGCATCAGGTCGTCGCTGGGCGCACCCATGGCGAACCGCACGATGTCATGCGTCTGGCGTGCGAGCAGCGAGGTCGAGGAGTCGATCATCGAGCCGACGAGACCGGTCGACCGGTCGGCAAGGGGAGGCCTGCGCACTGTGGTTCGTCCTTCGTCTGGAGCCGCAGACAGGACGATAGGGGCGGCCGACGTCGCAAGAAAAGCGACGGTTTCTGACCGGCTCCTGTTAGGAGAAGTCGCCGGTCGACGTCAGGTCGATCCCTGAGCCGAGACCTGCGACTCGAGGTGGAGCGAGAAGGCGTCGCGACAGGCTCGAACGGCCGGCCGTCGCTCCGCCCCGGCCCGACAGATCAGCCAGATCTGCCGGCGCTGCTGGGTGCCGAGCACCGCGGACGGTGTCAGCGTCGCGCCCTCGCCCCTGACGAGGAGGTCCGGGAGGAACGCTGCCGCCACCCCGGACTGCACGAGGCGCAGGTGGAAGAGCAGGTCGGCGGACTCGTACGCGACGTCGGGCTCGAAGCCGTGCTCGCGACACACGCGGCGGACCCAGGCGTGCGCTTCGGCGCCGCTGGGCTCGATGACCCACCTCAGCCGGCGCAGCCCGTCCAGGGTGCCCGCGTCGGCACCCACGGGAGGGTAGGCCCGGACCGGGTCGTCCATGAGCAGGTCCGCGTGAAGGTCGTCCGGCACCGCCTGTGAGGTCCCCGGGTAGCTGTCGGCGACGAGGACGTCCAGGCGACGTGACGAGAGCAGGAGCAGCCCCTGTTCGGGCTCGACCTGCCGGAAGCGCACGTCGAGGTCAGGATGGTCCCTGCCCAGGGAGGAGATCACCTGGGGGACGACGTTGCGGCTGATCGTCGTGAAGGCCGCCAGGCGCAGGGTCCCCCGGACCTGGCTGATGCTGGAGGCCAGGTCCGTCTCGGCCTGCTCCAGGATGGTCAGGATGCCGTTCGCGTGCTCGACCAGCACCTCGGCGGCGGGCGTGAGCCGCACCCCCCGTCCCACCTTCTCCAGGAGCGGCACGCCCGCCTCCTTCTCCAGGAGGGCGAGCTGCTGGGAGACCGCTGAGTGCGTGTACGACAACGCCCGCGCCGCGGCGGTGATGCTGCCTCGAAGGTGGACCTCGCGCAGCAGCACCAGTCGATGGACATCGAGCATGTCCGCAGGTTAGCCGCGGGGTGGGAAGCGGTCACGGCAGGCGGGTGATGACGTTGGCCAGCCGCGCGATCCGCGATGGCCGACCCCCTGAGTGCTCGTTGCGGTCTGCACGGCCGTACGCGAGGTACATCGACCTGACACCCAGCCAGCGCAACGGCTCGACCTCCCACGTGCCGGACGCATGTCCGACCCAGGGAAGCCGGGTCAGCTCGGTGTCGCGGTCGAGCACGAGGTCCCTGAGGGTCCGCCCGGCCAGGTTGGTGGTGGTCAGGCCCTGGCCGACGTAGCCGCCCGCGTGACCCAGGCCGGTGGTGCGGTCGAAGCCGGCGCTGGAGCACCAGTCGCGCGGGACGCCGAGCACGCCGCACCAGGCGTGGACGACCCGGTGGCCGGCGGTGGCCGGGAACCGGCGGTGCAGGATCTCGGTCAGGGCCCGGATCGTCGCCGCCTGGGTGGCCCCGTCGTGGTCGGTCGCGGAGCCGAACCGGTAGGGGATGCCGCGGCCCCCGATCGCGATGCGGCCGTCGGCGGTGCGCTGACCGTACATGTGGGAGTAGCACTTGTCGCCCAGGGTCTCGCATCCCTCCCAGCCGATCTCGTCCCAGACCGCTTGCGGCAGAGGCTCGGTCACGATCATCGAGCTGTTCATCGGCAGCAGCGTGCGACGCTCGCCGGAGATCGACGCCGTGTAGCCCTCGGTGGCCCGGAGGATCACCGGTGCCCGGACCACTCCGTGGTCGGTGTGGGCGACGCCGCTGTCGATGCGGGTCACCGTCGTGCCCTCGTAGATGCGGACGCCGAGCGACTCGACGACGTCGGCCAGGCCACGGGTGAAACGGGCCGGCTGGATCCGGGCGCAGTGCGGCGTGTAGGCCGCCTCGATGGCCTCCGGGATGGTGATGCGGGAGCGGAGCTCGTCGCGGTCGAGGATGCGCGACTCCGGCACGCCCCAGTGGTGGTCCTCCTCCACGCCGGCGCGAAGCCGCGCCAGCTGGGCCGTCGACGAGGCGATCCGGATCGTCCCCCCCTTCACCACGTCCGCGTCGATGCCCTCGGCGGCTGCGACGCCGACGAACTCGTCGATGGCCTCGTTCATCGCCCGCTGCTGGCTGCGCACGGCGTCGGCCCCGTAGAGCTTGGCGAACCGGTCGCGTGAACCCGCCAACAGACCCGAGGCCCAGCCGCCGTTGCGGCCCGAGCCACCGAACCCGGCGAACTCCCGCTCCACGAGGGTGATGGCGAGGGAGGGGTCCGCCTTCTTCAGGTAGTAGGCGGTCCACAGGCCGGTCAGGCCTGCTCCGACGATGCAGACGTCCGCCTCGTGGTCGCCGGGCAGGCCGGGTCGCGGTGACGGTCGTCCGCCCATGTCCTCGAACCAGAACGAGACGTTTCCGTTGACGAGCCCGGTCTCGATGGCGGTGCTCACGACATCCCCAGCAGCGATGGAAGCTGGGACAGGTCCCGGATCTCGTCGTACGGCTCGTAGGACGAGCTGCCCTTGAGGCCATAGCGGTTGACCCAGACGCGGCGATGGATGCCGAGGTCCTTGGTCGGCATGATGTCGTAGTCCCAGCCCTGGGCCGCGTGCGTGATCTGGTCCCGGCTCTGCGGCAGGACCTCGAAGAGCTTGTCGAACGCCTGCCGCCTCG